>CALCJH010000412.1 GCA_937967775.1 uncultured bacterium
GCCTGTTTCCGGGAGCATCAGCGCCAGCCGTGGTTCGGATGCACCTGCTGCCCCACGAATATGGTGCGCATTCTGGCAGCTGTTCCCGGCTACATTTACGGCCGGAGCGAGGAGGGCTTCTGGGTTCATCTTTACAACGCATCGCGGCTAAACTGGACGCTTGATCGCGGAACGCGGGTGGTCTTGAGTCAGCAGACACTTTATCCGTGGGACGGGAGGGTGAATCTGACGGTAGACCCGGCGGAAGCCGCTACTTTCTCGCTGTTCTTGAGGGTGCCCGCCTGGTGCCAGGCATATTCGGTAAAGGTCAACGGTCAATCCTTTGAAGGAAACGTGCGTGGTGGATACTTGGAGATCCGGCGCCGGTGGCAGCCGGGGGACCGGGTTGCGCTGGAGATGCGGATGCCTGTCCAGCTTATGGAGTCCGACCCTCGCGTGCGATGCAACCTGGGAAGTGTAGCCGTCCAGCGCGGTCCTCTGGTGTTCTGCGCGGAGAGCGTGGACAACCCGGCAGTGAATCTGCGAGACCTCGAACTGAAGGGTCGTCCTTCCATCAAGGCGGAGTTCCGCGGGGATCTGCTGGAAGGGGTTGTTACCCTGCAGGCGACGGGCCGCGACGTTTCCCCGGATGCGCCTCGCGGTCCGCTGTACCGGCCGCTGAGGAGCTTCGAGAGTCAGTGGCGAGACGTGGACGTGATCCTGATCCCGTATTATGCTTGGGCTAATCGCGGAGTGAGCCATATGGTGGTCTGGATGCCCTATGCAAGGTGACGCTTGCCGCCGCCCCGATGAGGGGGTGCTTCACGCCATCGGTAATGCCCATATAGACCCGGTCTGGCTGTGGCGGTGGAACGAAGGACTTGAGGCCATTCGGGCGACATTCCGCTCGGTGCTGGACCGGATGAACGAGTTCCCGGAGTTTGTCTTCACCTCCTCATCCGCAGCCTTCTACGAGCTGCTGCAGCAGGTTGACCCGGAGATGCTGGACGAGATCCGCGAGCGCATCCGCGAGGGGCGATGGGAGATCGTCGGGGGGTGGTGGGTAGAGCCGGATCTGAACGTTCCTTCCGGTGAGTCGCTCGTGCGGCAGGCCCTGCACGGGCAAACCTGGTTCCGGGAGCATCTGGGAATAACGGCGCGCACCGGCTATAATCCGGACTCCTTCGGACACCCGCGGACGCTCCCGCAGATCCTCAAAGGAGCGGGGCTGGACAGCTATGTCTTTATGCGCCCGATGCCGCAGGAAAAGGATCTTCCGGAGAACGTTTTCTGGTGGGAAGCGCCGGACGGGAGCCGGGTGCTGGCTTCACGCATTACCCGGGCCTACTGCACCTGGTTCGACGAAATGGACGAACACGTCCGGATCAACCATGAGGCAAGGCCTTCGTGCGTCCGGGACTATACCGTCTTCTATGGAGTAGGCAATCATGGCGGAGGTCCCACCATAGCCAACCTGCGCTCCCTTCAGCGCATCGCCTCCGATCCTGCAATGCCCGCAGTGCGTCTGAGCATTTTGCAAGAGTATTTTTCTTCTCTCAGCCGGGACATCCAGAGAGGAGCGAATATACCCGTGGTGCGGGACGACCTCCAGCACCATGCGCGTGGCTGCTACAGTGCGCATTCCCGGATCAAGACGTTACATCGCAAGGCAGAGAACCTGCTTCATCAGGCGGAGGTGCTGGCTACGTTGGCGTTGACGGCAGTGGGGCGTTCTTGGCCGGCGGATGTCCTGCGCCATGCCTGGAGAACGTTGTTGTTCAACCAGTTCCATGACATCCTCGCGGGGACCAGCCTCAAAGAAGCGTGTGAAGACGCGACTCACGAACTGGGCAAAGTCATTGCAGACGCTTCCCGGGAAGTGCACTTCGCTGTTCAGTCAATCACCCGTCAGGTGGATACCCGGGGAGACGGACAGGCGCTCCTCGTGTTCAATCCTCTGCCATGGTCAGTCCGAGTTCCAGTGGAGGTGGAGCCCGCGACGGGCAATCACATTGCCAATTCTGAATGCCAGCCGCTGGCCGTGCAGAGCGTTCAGCCGGAGGCGACGGTGGACAAACAGCGCCGCCTGGTCTTTGTTGCGGATCTTCCCCCGGCCGGCTATGCGCTGTTCCGCGAGAAGGAGGATAAGTCTACTGCGGCGCCGGGCGATGGTGAGCTTGCCGCCGGCGACACCTGGCTGCAGAACCGGTTCCTGCGGGTGGAGTTCGATTCTGCGACGGGCGAAATGGTCTCCCTGCTGGACCGGTGTTCGGGCAGCGAGCTTCTTGCCGATCCCGGTCACCGCCTGGTCGTCCTCAACGATCCCGGCGATACGTGGAGCCACGACATCGCCGGTTTCTCAGAGGTGCTCGGCGCGTTCCAGGATGCTTCGGTTTGGCCGGAAGAGCACGGGCCTGTCCGTGCGGCTCTGCGGATCCGGTCGAGCTGGAACGGGTGCATCGCCGAGCAGCGCATTTTGCTGTACCGCGACCTTGACTTCGTGGAGTGCCGCATCCTCTTGGACTGGCGACAGCCTCGCCGCGTCCTGAAACTTGCCTATCCGCTGGCGTTGGACACCCCAATCGTAACCGCAGAATGCCCGTACGGCTTTTCGGAGTGGCCGGCGGACGGGGAGGAGCACCCATGTCAGAAATGGGTTGATGTGTCCGGCAGAAGTGGGACGGCGCCGGCCGGCCTGGCTCTCCTGAACGACTGCAAGTATGGCTTCGACTGCCGCGGTTCAGAACTGCGTCTCACGCTTCTGCGCACTCCGGCCTACGCGCATCACGACCCTGTGACGCTGCATCCTGCGAAAGTGTACCGTTTCATGGACATTGGCGAGCACGAAATCGTGCTGCGCCTGGTCCCCCACGCTGGCGACTGGCGGGAGGCTGCAGTTCCCCGCAGGGCCTGGGAACTGAACGTTGCCCCTCTGTATGTGAACGAGTTCGCTCACTCTGGTTCTCTGCCTCCCAGGGCATCTCTTGCCGCCGTCGAGCATCCGGGTGTCTTCGTTTCTGTGGTGAAACAGGCAGAAGACGGGGAGGGTCTGGTCGTGCGAGCATACGAGACCTGCGGCCTGCCGGCGACTAATGTGGAGATCCGTCTGCCGTTGCTGGGACTATCGTGGAGGTCCGAATTCGGACCGGGCCAGATTCGCACGTGGCGCGTACGGCCTGGAGCCGAGTCGGCCGTACAGGAGGTGGATCTGCTGGAGCAGCCGGTGTGATTCGGGGCGCTATCTGGCTTCAGAGGGCGTCAACCAGGACGGGGCCGCTTCAGTCGAGGAATCGTTTGCCGGTCGCCTCCTCGTAGATCGCCAGCACGTTCTCCAGCGGCGTGTCCGGCTGGATGGCGTGGGCGGGCGCAAAGATGTAGCCGCCGCCTTTTCCTATGACATTCAGCCGGTGGCGCGCCTCGGCGCGGCACTGCTCCACCGTTCCGTGAGGAAGAGTCTGCTGGGTGCTGATCATTCCGCAGAAGGTGAGGCGGTCTCCGAATTCCCGTTTCAGTTCCTCCGGATCCATTCCCTCCGGTTC
>CALCJH010000413.1 GCA_937967775.1 uncultured bacterium
CTCCCGGAGATCCTCCGCCTGACGTCAGCCCGCGAAGGTCTTCTCCGCGTTCGAGAAAAGCAGCTTCTGCAGGTCCCGTTCCGGGATGCCCGCCTCACGGATCATCCCCAGGGTCACCGCCGGGTCCGTCATAGGGGCCATGCTCCCGAACATCATCCGGTTTCCGTTGACCGCTGCCCATCCCTCGCGGATGCGGCTGGGCGAGACCTCTCCAGTGGTTTGCAGATAGATGTTCAGATGCTGCCGGGCCGCCGCGATAGCCGATCTCCAGTCCTTGCCGCCCATCCCCACCAGCACCACCTTGATCAGCTCGAACTTCCGGGCGATCTCCGCGGCTGCGTAGACGCACTCCCGGTGGGGCGTGAAGATCAGCAGCGGTTTGGCGAAGCGGCGGTAGGCGTTCAGAAGCTCCTCCGCATCCGCGCTGCTGACCGGTGTGTCCGGCCGTCCTTCGATCATCACCAGCCCGCGGAACTGCTGCTTGGTCAGGTAGCGGCGCATGTCCTGCAGCGCCTCCTCGGGGTGGTTGGTGTTCACCACCGCGTAGCCCAGCAGCCGCTTCTGTCCCGCGATCTGCTCCGCCAGCCAGGCATTGCCCGCCTCGAAGTCGCTGGAGATGGCCAGCGAGCTGGCCACGATGGCATGAGTGATGCCAAGATGGTCCATCCGCTGCAGAAGACGCTCACGCCCGAACTCCTCCACGCAGGGAGCTCCGCAGCCCAGAATCGCCAGTGAATCAATGATTGCCAAGTCGGTCTCCAAACAGTCTGAGTGCGTTGCCGGACAGAATGGCTTCCTTGGCCGAGTCCGGAAGCGCCGACATCCGGACGTACTCAAGGGAGCCGGTCAGGCTGCCTCGGGGGGCGGATGACCCGAAAAGAAGCCGCTCCACCCCGATGGCATCGGCCAGCTCTTCCAGAAGCCCCAGGTGCGACATTCCGTCTGTCGAGAGATACCAGTTCTCCATCGCAGGTGCTACCGCGGCCACCTCCGACATGCAGTCGTCGGCCACGTGCACCAGTATGACCGGCAGGTCCCCCGCGTGCGGCACCCGCGACAGCGCCGTGATCTGGCCGGTGCGCGTGATGGCCACCGATACCGGTGTTCCCGTCGGGGCGATGGCCTCAAGGCATCTGGCGAATGGCAGGTAGTCCGCCACCGGCCAGTCGTGGATCTCGGGGAAGAAGCGCAGGCAGGCCAGTCCTCTGGAGGCCGCCTCCGCCGCGAACTCCCAGGGCTTCACCAGGAGGGTGGGGTCTACTGCCGCCGCCGGAACCAGGTTAGCGTGTTCCGCCGTCTTCTGCAGCAGTGATTCCAGCGTCCCCCGGGTGGTCTCGAAGACGCAGTCGGTGGACTGGGCAATGGCCTTCTCTACCCCGTTCGCCCCGAGCGTCTGAAGAAGGCGCTCAAGCGAGAGGTCCGCCCCTCCCGCCGGCCAGGAGCCGAAGATCGTATATGTGTCTATGATCCGCATCAGATCCGCCTTCCGTTCCCCGGACGCTTACTGCACACGTGCGAGATCGGCCGCGCGCCGGAGCCTTCTGACCACCCGGTCCCTACCCAGTGTCTCCAGAGCGGCAAACAGGGATGGGCCCACCGTCTTGCCCGTGCAGGCGTAGCGGATGGGGTGGATGAGCGCTCCACCCTCCCGACCCAGCTTCTCCCCCGCCTCCCGAACGCGGGCTTCAATGGCAGCCTCGCTCCACTCGCAGTCCTTGAGCGCCTCCGCGATCCCTTCCAGGAATTGCGCCGCGCCCGGGTCCCGCAGCCACTTGCCGCCCTTCTCTTCGTATTCGAACTCGTCCGTGAAAATGTAGCAGGCCAGCTCCACGATGTCGTGAAGGAAGGTCAGCCGGTCCTTCATCACCCGCACGACGCTTTCCAGATAGCCGTCCTGCAGGCCGCCGAAGCCCTTCTCCTCCAGCAAAGGCTTCACCCTCCTGGCCAGATCTCCGTCGGGCAGCATCCGGATATGCTGCCGGTTCAGCCAGTCCAGCTTCTGGCGATCGAAAATGGCGGGATGGTTGACGATGCCCGGGATGTCGAATGCCTCGATCAACTCCTGTCTCGTCATCACCTCGCGGTTGTCCCCTGGGGACCAGCCCAGCAGGGCCAGGAAATTCAGCAGGGCGTCCGGAAGATAGCCCATCTGAGTGAACTCCCGGAACGACACCGCTCCGTGCCGCTTGGAAAGCTTCGACCGGTCCGGCCCCAGAATCAGGGCGGGATGGACGAACTGAGGAGGCTCCCAGCCGAAGGCGGCATAAAGCTGCACGTGCTTGGGTGTGCTGGAGAGCCATTCGTCGCTGCGCACCACGTGCGTGATGCCCATAAGGTGATCGTCCACGACGTTCGCAAACTGATACGTGGGAAACCCGTCCGCCTTCAACATCACGAAGTCGTCTATCAACGCGTTCTCAAAGGAAAGCATCCCGCGGACGTGGTCATGAAACTCCGTCACGCCGTCGAGCGGCATCGCGAAGCGGATGACGTGAGGCTCCTCAGGAGTGTGTCCCGGGGCTCGCTCCCGGCACCGCCGGTCGTACCCGGTGGGCAGCCCGGCTGCCTTCTGCTCCTCGCGCATCTGCGCCAGACGCTCAGGCGAGCACCAGCACCGGTAGGCCTTTCCC
>CALCJH010000414.1 GCA_937967775.1 uncultured bacterium
TGCTCCCCGATGCGTACGTGAGGGGCTTCGGAAGCTATCCCGTTCCCGCTGACAATGCCTCCACCATCGCGAAGCCGGACACGGTTTTCTTCCACATCAACGTGACGGACTTCCGGGGGCTGTTGTACGGCGGGATGAACTACCGCCGGGTCACGCCGGACGGGAAGCTGAGGAGTTACATGTTCTCCACACGCATCGAAGCGCTGGAGATCAAGGGCAACTTCGCGACCATCCGGGCTCAGGCGGTCTACAACGGAAAGCCGGCCTGTATGTTCGTCGAAGTCCTGGACGATACTCCCTCCGGTGACTGGGCGCACTTCCAGGCGAACGGCTGCATGCTGACCGTGATCTACGAGGACACCGCCGGAGGTCTGGTCAGCGGTGACGTCAAGGTCTGGACGAAGCCCGCTCCCAGAGCGGTGGCGATGGGAGCCGGGGCGATCGCCCTGCCGGGGCCCATCGTGGGCAAGCCGCGGCTAGGGGTGTTCCGGTTCCAGGCCGAGGCAACGCCTGCAGGTCCGGTCGGCTCGTTGAACTACACCGATTCGCCTTACAACGCCGCCACTTTCGGCAACAGCATCTTCGTCCCCCGCTGGGAGAAGTTCGGAGCTGCCGGTAACAGGGCGGAGATGGCTGGCCGGGGTTACTGGAACGGCCGCCCCGCCATGGTGGTGGTCAAGGTGCAGGACAATGTAGACCCACGGCTGCAGTATCTCGTCGCGCCCCCGCCGGACTTCTTCGAGGTCCAGGCGAAGCTCCTGAATGCGGATTCCCGGTTGGGTGCGCCAGAGTATGTCGCAGGAGGTCCTGTCATCCGGGGTGACATCATCGTGAAGACGGAGCGGGCGGTCACAGACTGATCCGTCCGGGCCAGCCGCTCCAGATGAGCTTTTCAGCCGGCTCGCGAGGGCCGGCTTTTTCCGTTGTTTCCGCGCCAGTTCGGTGCGTCTACGTGATAGAATGACGGCAGCCATGAGGACGGGAGTCGCCAGTCTGCCGTTGCACGGGGGAAAAGCGCCGCGATGGCTCTTTTCGCGGATGTGCCGTCTCGCCGGGCTTGTGACGGAGATGATCGTCGCGGAGTACGGCCCGGAGAAGATGCTGGAGCGGCTGAGCGATCCCCGCTGGTTTCAGGCGTTCGGATGCGTGCTGGGGTTCGACTGGCACTCCTCCGGCGTCACTACCACTGCCTGCGGGGCGGTGAAGGAGGGCATCCGCGGGCGGGAGGTGGATCTGGGCTTCTTCGCCGCCGGGGGCAAGGGGGCGGCGTCCCGCAAGACACCGGAGGAGATCCTTCGGCAGGCGGATGCGGCCGCTCTGCCGGTGGACGCCGCATCGCTGGTGCGCGCCAGCCGGCTGGCCGCCAAGGTGGACAACACCGCCCTGCAGGATGGCTATCAGCTCTACCATCACGCGTTTTTCTTTACCCGTTCCGGAGCCTGGTCGGTGGTGCAGCAGGGGATGAACGAGGCGGCCCGTTATGCGCGGCGCTACCACTGGCATTCGCCAACGATGCCCGGCTTCGTCAACGAACCGCACTCGGGGATCGCTGCGGAGCAGAAGGCGAGCCGCGTGCTGAATATGGTCGCCTCGGAGTCCGCCCCCGCCAGGGATGCTGTGGTGAACCTACTGGCGCAGGGCCCGGCGGCCGTCGCGCGCGAACTCGCCCTGGTGCACCGGCTGGATCTGCCCGCCCGGCACTGGATCGCCCCGGAGGACATCCGTCCCCGCGGATTCGATCGCGTTCTGATCTCGGCCTATGAACAGGCCCCCCGGTGCTTTGAAGATGTGCTGGAGGTCCGGGGCCTGGGTCCGAAGGCGCTCCGGGCGCTGGTGATGGTGGCGGAGCTGGCCTACGGTACCGCCCCTAGTTGGCGGGATCCGGCTGTCTATTCGTTCGCTCACGGAGGAAAGGACGGCATTCCCTATCCGGTGGACCGCCCGGTCTACGATGGCACCGTCGCTCTGCTCAAGCGGGCCATTCAAGAATCGGAAATGGGACGCAGCGAGAAGCTGGCCGCGGTTCGCCGTCTGGCGTCTTTCTGGCCGGAGGGCGTCTAGAGTGACCGCCAGGAACAGCATCCTGCTCGCCGGAGTGAACCGGACCTGATGCCTCCCCTGAAGAACAAGCTGGCCTGGTCCTTCTCGCGCATGCGGACGTTCGACTCCTGCCGCCGCAGATACTACTACCAGCATTACTTGAAGTGGGGTGGGTGGGACGAGCGGGCGCCGGAGGAGCGGCGGCTTGCCTATCGCCTCAGCCGGATAACCTCCGCGGACCAACTGGCCGGCGAGCTTGTGCATCAGGGGATCGAGGATGCGCTGCGCCGCTTCCGCTCCAACAGGTTGGTGGTGGGGGCGGATGAGCTTGTGGCCACCGCGCTGGTCAAATGGGACCGCAAGCTCGCCGAATCACAGTCCGGCCGATGGAAGTATGATCCGAAGCGGGTGACCTGTCTGGTGGAGGATTATTACAGCCTGCCGGACCGCGACGGACGGCTGGCGCGAGGGAAGGAGCGGGTGGAGGTGTGTCTCCGCAGCTTCTGCGCCTCCCGCACGTGGGAGGAACTGCGCCGCGGCCGCGTCGCGAACTGGATGGCCATGGACGGCGATTCCTTCGAGACAGTCGAGGTTCTGGGCATCCCCACCTACGGCCGTCCCGACCTGGCCTACGACGCATCGCCTCCCGATGAACCGAAGTCCAGGCTTCGAGTGTTCGACTGGAAGACCGGATCCCCGCGGGATTCCGATGTGCTGCAGGTCCGCTTTTATGCGTTACTGGCGGAGAGCCGGTGGGACTTTTCGCCGGAATCCGTCAGGGCCCGGCTGGTCTACCTGTTTCCCTCGCCGGTGGAGCAAACGGTGGCGGTGACTGCGGAGGGGATCGAGGACGGGAAGCGGGTTTTGCTGGAGTCTTGGGAGTTAATGAAATCGGTCCTCGCGGATGTGGATGAGAACATCCCCCTGGGCATCGAGCATTTCCCGGTTACCCGGCGCCCCGAGCTTTGTCTACGCTGTCCCTTCCAGGAGATTTGCCATGACCGGCCCGGATCGTCGCCTTCCGCGGCCGCCGCGACAGAGGAGGATGATTTCGATCCCTTTGCCTGATGCCTGGCCCTCAGGCCTGCAGCGCCCTTGCCGCATAGAACGCGGAGAAAAGCAGCGGCTGATGCAGGAGATAGATCATCAGGCTACGCCTACCCGCCCAGGCAAGGAGTTGCGCCGCGGGCGAATGGCTTTCCCACCGCCGTAGCGATTGCAGCCGGTCCGAGAGAAACAGCTGATCCCCGGCCCACATCCCCGTCAGGAATACGCCGGTCCAGGGGAACAGCGGCACATAGTCTTCCGTCACGGGTTTGAACGTCATCATACCGATCCACCACAGGGCGGGAGCATCCAGCGCCGGGAGGTGGAAGATGTGTCCCGCTATGATGACCGCCACACCGGTTCCTAGCGCAAGCCACGGCCTTCCGGTGAACGCCAGACCGATGATGCGGGAGGCGGCGATGCAGTGGAGCACTCCGAAGAAGATCCAACTCCGCGGAAATACCAGCCAGCTTCCAAAGGAGACGAGCGCTGCCGCTCCCGCCACTTCGCCCAGCCCTTTGGAGAACCGGCGCGCATTCAGACCTCGCACGGTGCTGATGCCGAGGCTGGCTCCCGCGGTCAGAAGGAAGCTGGAAAGGATGATCGCCCGGAAGCTCAGCCAGCGCCAGTCGTAGTTGAAATCCGCCCGGATATGCCCGAAGT
>CALCJH010000415.1 GCA_937967775.1 uncultured bacterium
CGGCGCGGCGGGCTTCTCCGGTGCTCCAGCCGCCCGGCCACGCCTGACGCTTCCTATGCGCGAGGCGCAGTCCTTCTTTTTGGATTGTTCCACAGACCCAATCCGCTCCGTAGATGCAGCCGAACACGCATCAGAGACGGCAGACCTGATTCATTAGGTTGCCACTGTCTACTTGGCCGGGTGCAGGAAAACCCCACGCGCTACAGAGGCGGCATATACGAACGGTACGACTGCACACACCGGCAAAGCAGCCAGTGACGAGAGCGAAGTGAATGCTCTCCGGCCCATGCGCCGCACGTGGAGCCACCAGATCCCCAGCAGGCAGCCCGCGCTCCAGACAACTGGAGGCCAGAAGGAAAGGGATGCCACGGCAGCCAGGACAGTTGCCGCAAGCCCGCCGAGATATGCCCAGTAAAGCTTCTGACGCAAACGCCCGAACCGGTGGCCGAAGATGGTATACACATCCGTCCAGCGGTGGAAGGTGTCAGGATGAAGACGCCGCAACAGGCGATCGTGCCGGTATCGCCGGGCAAGCTGCAGGGGACGCTTCCAACTTGGAGACAGCGGACGATGAATCACTTTCGCCTTCTCCGCAAAGCCGATGCGCATGCCGTGCTCCAGCATCCGCAGCGCGAAGTCCGTGTCCTCACGGTAATGAACACGGGCGCGGCGGTCGTAAAAACGGGTGTCGAAGCCCCCGATCCGCTGAAATACCGCCCGCCTGACGAACATATTGCAGGTTGGAAATGTGCCCCCGGATGTGTTCTCGGTCTGATGCGTGAAGGGCGTGATGCGTTCCGGGTCGCCTATCTCCGTACAGCCCTCCACCGCATCAAATCCTTCTATCGCCTTCAACCCCTCCTCCAGCCACTCCGGCAGGGGTTCGGTATCCGCGTCCAACAAGGCTATCACGGGGGCGCGCGCGACCTGGATGCCGGAGTTCCGGGCGGCGCCCGGCCCCCCGTTCTCGGAACGGCGCACCAGGGTCAATGGAAAGGGCAAATCGGCCACCATCCCCTCGACCGCTTCCGCGGATCCGTCCGTGCTGCAGTCATCCGCCACGATCACCTCAAAGCGCTGCGGGTCAAGGGTCTGGCTCCGCAGCATGTCGAGACAGGCGCGCACCAGGGAACTGGAGTTGTAAAGCGGGATGACCACACTCACATCCGGCTCTGCACCAGAGGAAGGCGTATGCATTACCGCGCCGCTCCCGCATCCGGCCGGAAGGAACGCACCGGCGCTTCGAGAACAGGGCCGCTCCGCCAGGGATGCACCTCTGGACTGGCGATCTCCATCTCCGGGGCCGGCTCATGCGCGAGGCGCGCGGCCGCCATAGCCAGCCCCATCATCACCCAGATGTAGATCCGGAAGAAGTTCGCGTGCGCGTAGTACCCCAGAAGGACACCGGCAAAGCCCGCTACGAACCCAACCAGCAGCGCGCGCGAGTAATCATCCCGCGCCTTTTTCAACGACATTAGCATCTGGGTGAAGAAAACGAGCCAGATAAGCGAAAAGGCTATCCCCCCAACCACTCCGCGTTCGCTCAGCACCTCAAGATACAGATTGTTCGGATCCCAGCGACCCACGCGTTCATAGTCCACGGCTGTCGGGTCATCCTCCACATACTGCGGCCGGTAGAACGGGAAGTTGCCCGGTCCCACTCCCCAGACGGGGTGTTCCGCAAAGATGCATTTGGCAGCGAAGCGGGCGCGTTCACGCAGCATTGCGGAGTGTTCGCTGCGCTCGGGGTTCACCACCTTGTCAACGACGATTTGCAGGGACGTCCGGGCGGTAGGCACAAAGGCAAACACCAGCACAACCGCGAGCGCCCACACCGCCAGCCCCATGACAGCCAGCCGAGACATTCCGATGCGGCGGATCAGCCCACAGCGGTATGAAAGGAACAGCAACACGGCCGTCACAAGAACTGCGCTGGCGTAGCCTCCCGTGGAGAAAGTCAGGAAAAGATTAGCTCCAAGCAGCAGGATGAGCGCCCCTTGGACCAACCTGCCTCCCCGGATCCCATTCGCCATTGTGAGGGTGACGGCCAGCGGAAGCGTCAGGATAAGCCATTCAGCGTAGTAGGATGGCTCTGAGAAGGTCCCCAGAACCCGGTAACCACCGCCCGTCCAGTAGCGATGGCCGCTGATGGCATAGATGCCGACCGCAGCGGCGGTGAGCAGTAGCACATTGATAGCGGTTTTCAGGAGAGCACGTGTCCGAATGACGGAAAACACCATCACGTAGAGCATCAGGCTGTAGACGCCCCAGAACGTCTGAGTCCACGTGCGCAGGTTCAGAGAATTCAGACCCGTCGCGCCCTCCACCTCTTCGGCCGCCGCCAGCGCCCCGTACGTCAGGATGGTGGAGAGCAGGCCGGTCAAAAGATATAGCAGCACGGGCCATTTCAGGATATCCTCGCGAATGCTCAGTGTGCGGTCGAAGGGGACGCGTAGCAAAAACACTCCGATCGCCAGAAAGGCGAGCCAGTCGCTGGCCTTTACGTTCACCCCCAGAAGCGGCAGGACGAAGAGGTCCATCAGCGGCATTGTCATGATGACAAG
>CALCJH010000416.1 GCA_937967775.1 uncultured bacterium
CCTGTAGACCCTTACGGACCAGAGCGAGTTGATCTGCGCCACAATGCCGCCGTCCAGCAGGAAGGAAGCGTAGGCCGCATCCTCCGCCGTGCAGGTATAGCGTAGGCCGTTCTCGTCCACCCGCTCCGGGATGTGCGTCGCTCCCAGACAGCAGACGGAGCGCACCGGTCCGAAGAGATTGTCCAGCAGATAACGCCAGTGCGGCAGCATGTCCGAGATGATGCCTCCGCCATCTTCGGCCCGGTAGTTCCAGGACGGACGCTGTGCCGGCTGCCAGTCCCCTTCGAACACCCAGTAGCCGAACTCGCCGCGCACAGAGAGGATCTGCCCGAAGAAGCCGCTGTCTATCAGGCGCTTCAGCTTCAGGAATCCCGGCAGGAACAGCTTGTCCTGAACCACTCCCGTCTTGACCCCTGCCTTCTTGGCCAGACGGACCAGCTCCATCGCGTCTTGAAGGTTCATGGCGAGGGGCTTTTCGCAGTAGACGTGCTTGCCGGCCTCCAGTGCCTTCCTTACAGCCGCCGCGCGCTGCGTGGTGGCAAGCGCATCGAAGTAGACCGTGTCCTCCGGGTTGGCCAGGCAGGCGTCCAGATCGGTGCTCCAGCGCGCCACTCCGTGCCTCTGTGCCAGAGTCTGCAACTTATGCTCGTTACGCCCGACCAGTATGGGATCGGGCATCAGGGTGTCGTCGCCCATGCGCACTCCGCCCTGCTCCCGAATGGCCAGGATGGAGCGCACCAGGTGCTGGTTGGTCCCCATCCGGCCCGTCACGCCGTTCATGATGATGCCGATTCGTCTCTCCATTGCTCCTCCGCCGCCGCTGAAGGCGGCCAGCCTCACGCGATTGCCGACCGTCAGGCAGACAGAATGATGGGTCTGCCCTCGGGCGCTTCCATCTCCAGATGTCCGTCGCGGCTTCTCAGGCGCTGCTCCTCGTGTTGTCCGTCCTCGCGCAGTAACAGCGCGCGGATCTCGCCCGTCTCCGGCCAGCCGGGCGGCAGCTTCAGCCGCAGGGGTGCTCCATATTTCGAATAGACCGCCATTCGCCTCCGGCCTAGCGGGCAGGTGGTCACGCAGTCACGCGCGATGGTATAGCCGCCCACCACAACCCGGTAGGATTCCCGCTCCAGGTCGGCCTGCACGTAATCGGACTCGCCGAAGATGATGGTCTGGGTGGTGTCGCTTCGCCGCCACGCCAACATCGGCTTTGCTGCCAGCCGCGACCACGGCAGCGCCACCAGGTAAAACCTGTCGGTAATATGCCTGAGCGGGGTTGCCGCCGTCCACTCCTCACTGCATGTGCACCCGTAGAGGATGGACAGACACTCTCCGTATCGCCGGTCCACATCCGCGGCATAGGTGACCTTGCCGTGCAGGACCAACGGGACCAGCGGCACGGGCGTGTAGGCCGAATACGGCCCTCCCTCCTGACGGAAGTCTGCGGAGTGGAAGTGGGTGATGGCGCCGGTGAAGGGTCCGGTCAGCGATTCGCCGCTGATCTCCAGCCCGGCCCGGCGGAGAAGTGTCAGCAGCTCGCGGCGGGCGTTGTGATTCTCCTCCGCGCCCGCAGGCTGCACGGGGTTGTAGTCCACACGGCAGACATCTCCCGTCATCCGGCTGAGCATGACGGTTTTCTCCAGCCCGGTCTGTTGCAGGAGTTCCTCGATCCGGGCGGCGGCTCGCCCCGACCGGACGCACGAGGCCGGGCTCACGATATAGAAATCCCCGCTTCGCGCCGGGCAACCCTGCCCGTCCAACGCAGCGATCTCTGCTGATTCCGGGGATGCCTCGCAGACCGTGTCCAGATCCACCTGATAGCTCACCAGTGCTCCCGAAGAGCGCGCGTTTTCCCGGAGAGCCTGCAATTGCGCCCGTCCTTTGTCCGTCTTGCTCAAGTTTTCCCAGCCGCAGAGATAGACGATCTGCGAATGCCCGCTCGTCAGGGCGGCCACCCGCCGGATCATCTCCGCTGCCTGGTCGCAGGAGGTGGCAGCCTTATCCTCACCGTCACTCAGGCGGAGTCGGTAAGTGAAGGCGTGGATGTGCAATGCGCCGGGACGGGACCGGTAGTTCCGGGCGAACAACCGCGCCGCGTCCGTCCAGTCTACCCTTGCTCCCGTGGCAGCCGGAGACACAGTCACCTCCGCTGCGCCCGTTGTTCCCGGCGCGAACTGAAGGTCGGGGCGCTCGGCGCGATGCCGGTGAGTGAAACGGACTCCAAGGGTCGCATAGCGCTGCCCGTCGGCTTCCAGCGTTTCCGTTACCACGTGGTCCTCCAGCGACCGGGTCCAGATCCCCGCCAGCGCCCGGTGGCACAGAACGGCCGCGCAGGGCAGGGGATCGGATGCGGACAGACGGTGCACCTCCCGATGGCGGCCGGACTTCGCGATGTCCACCAACCGTCCGCCCATCGCCGGGATCACCAGCGCAGAGCCTGTCTCTTTCTCCGCCACCCCCGCCAGCGCGGGTACCGTGACCGACAGCAGATGGAAACCCTCAGCTTCCCGCACTTGACCCAGCCGCGCCTCCAGACCGGTTCGCGTCGCCTTGAAGCGCAGCTCGAAGCGAGCCACATCTTGCTGGCGGAAGCGCAGGCGGCACCGGTAAACGGCGGTATCGGTGCTAATGCGGCAGTTGAACATCCATTCAGAGCCCAGCGCCAGCGATGTGTGCACCCGGTTTGTGTCCAGCGCGGCGAACTCCGCTTCCACACCCTGACCCGTGGGATCCCCGCACAATGGCAGCTCCTGATCGCCCAGCCTCCAGCTCTGGATGACCGGCCGCTCGGGGTCCACTCCGACGCTAAGACGGCCGTGCGCTATGAAGCGTGGCGGGCGTGCCGGTCTTTCGGCGGCGGGCTCCCGGACCCTCCAGACCAGCCGGTAGGCAAGGACCCGCCCGGGTTGCTGCGGCTCAGATGTGACCCGGACCGTTCCGATACGATAGCGATGGCCTCCTACGTCGCGGTTGCGATTGCGCAGGGGCACTCGCTCGCGCGTTCCTTCCCTGTCGAACAAGCCGACCAGCACTGTGTAGCGTCCGGGCTCCACGTCGGGAGGAATGCGGAAGAAGCATCCCTCCTCCTTCACCACGAAACCGGTCTGCCAGCGGCTGGTGCCCCGTGCTGGAGGAAATTCCCACGAGAAGCCCCTGCCGGGAGATGGCTCGTCCGTCTGACCTTCCGGGCAGAATTGGACGAAGATCCAGAAGTCCTTTTGAGCGGGTTCATCCCCGATGTTCTGCCAGTGCAGGTCCACCAGGAAACCTTCGGCCGCTGCGGCGGCCGGGTTGTGAAAAATGACCCGGACGATCTGCGGAGCAAATCCCTCCAGAACTCCCGGGTCTTGCAGCTCAAGTCCCATCGCCGACCTTTACCCCTCACCATGGGGCCGCTGCGGCATCCGCCGCGGCTCCGCGGAGGCGGCCGGCGGCCCAATCAACCTTTGATGCCGCTCATCTTTATCCCTTCCTGGAAGTAGCGCTGGTTGAAAATGAACAGCAGTAGGACGGGAATCAGCGCGATGACGGATGCCGCCATCCAGAGGCTGTATTCGGCGGAATACCTCCCGACAAAGCTCGCCAGACCGATGGGCAGTGTGCGCAATTCCGGGCTCTGGACGATGATGAGCGGCCACATATACGCTCCCCAGAAGCCCATGAACGTGAATGTCGTCAGCGTTGCAAGTGCTGGCCGGGAGAGGGGAAGCGTCACCCGTGCCCAGATGCCCGCGTAGCTCGAACCGTCAATCTTGGCCGCGTCCTCCAGCTCCGTCGGCAGTCCCATAAAGAACTGTCTCAGCAGGAATGTGCCGTATGCGCTGAACATTCCCGGGATGATCAGCGCTTGGTATGTGTCTATCCACCCCAGCCAGCGCAGCAGCACGAAGTTCGGGATCATGGTCACGGATCCCGGGACCATCATGGTCGCAAGATAGGCAAAGAACAGCCGGTCCCGGCCCGGGAACTCCAGCCGCGCGAAGGCGAACGCGGCCAGGCTGCTGGTCAATACCTGCCCTAGCGTCCCCAGCACAGCCACAACAATACTGTTCCAGTACAGACGGGGAATGTCTATCGCCTTCCATGCTTCCGGGTAGTTCTGCCAGACGGTGCGCTCCGGCATCCACCGGATCTGTCCCATCGAGAACGCCATTTCCGGAGGCTGCAGGCTGGTCAGGACCATCCAGTAGAACGGCACCAGCATGGTCACCGCCCCGAGACCCAGCACCAGATACGTCAGCGCCGCCTTCCAGAGGGCAGTCTTCCGCACGGAACGTGTCCTGTCAGACATAGGTCACCTTCCGTCCTCCGAACCGCCACGTCAGCAGCGTGATGGCAAGGATCACCAGGAAAAGCAC
>CALCJH010000417.1 GCA_937967775.1 uncultured bacterium
GGAGGATCTGGACGAGAGCGTCTTCGAGGACGGGCTGGGGTTCGATGGCTCCAGCATCCGGGGGTTCCAGGACATTCAGGAGTCCGATATGAATCTCTTCCCGGATCCGGAGACGGCATTTGTGGATGAGATGGTGGAGGAGCCCACCATCGCCATCATCTGCAACGTCCATGAGCCGGGCACCAACGTCGAGTACAGCCGCGATCCGCGCTTCATCGCCCGCAAGGCCGAGAATTACCTGAAGTCCACCGGCATCGCGGACACCAGCTTCTGGGGGCCGGAGGCGGAGTTCTTCATCTTCGATGAGGTGCGCTTCGAGCAGAAGGCCAATACGGGCTTCTATTACGTTGATTCCTCGGAGGGGATCTGGAACTCGGCGCGCGCCGAAGAGCCTAATCTGGGCTACAAGATCCGGCACAAGGAGGGTTACTTCCCCTGCCCGCCGATGGACTCCACCCACGACCTTCGCACCGCAATGCTGCTGGCTCTGAACAGCGCGGGCGTCAAGTGCGAGGTACATCACCACGAGGTGGGCACGGCCGGCCAGGCTGAGATTGACCTGCGCTACGACACGCTGGTCAGCATGGCTGACAAGCTCATGAAGTACAAGTACATCGTCAAGAATGTGGCCAATCAGTGGGGCAAGACGGTCACCTTCATGCCCAAGCCGCTGTTCGAGGACAACGGCTCCGGAATGCACGTCCATTGCAGCCTGTGGAAGGGCGGGCGCAACCTGTTCTTCGATCCATCGGGATATGCCGGGCTGTCCGAGACGGCGCGCTACTTCATCGGCGGACTGCTGAAGCACGCTCCGGCGGTGCTTGCGTTTGCCGCTCCCACCACCAACTCTTACCGGCGCCTGGTGCCGGGCTACGAGGCCCCCATCAACCTGGTGTACTCCCAGAGGAACCGCAGCGCCGCCGTGCGAATCCCGGCCTATCTGCAGAGCGAGAAGGCCAAACGCATCGAGTTCCGATGCCCGGACCCCAGCTGCAATGGCTACCTGGCTCTGCCCGCCATCCTGATGGCCGGTCTGGACGGCGTCCAGAACAAAATCGATCCCGGCGAGCCCATCGACAAGAACATCTACGACCTTCCGGCCGAGGAGGCTAAGGCCATCCGTGGCACGCCCGCCGATCTGGCCGAGGCCCTCGCGGCTCTGGAGGCGGATCACGAGTTCCTTCTGAAGGGAGACGTGTTCACTCCGGACGTCATCGAGACCTGGATCGCCTACAAGCGCAAGAAGGAGGTGGATGCCATCCGTCTGCGCCCGCATCCGTGGGAGTTCCACCTCTACTTCGACATCTAGGGAACAGGCTGGCAGCAGACAGACAAAAGGCCCGGAGCCGCAGGCTCCGGGCCTTTCCCGTCTCCAGAGGTCTTTGGAGACTTGCTCAGGCTGCCAGCTGCCCGCTTGTGAGCTCCTCCACAGTCAGCAGCCTGTCCAGATCCACAATCAACAGCAGTCTGTCGCCGGACTTGCCCACTCCACGAAGGTAGGCCGTGCCGGTGCCCTGGATGGTCGAGGGGGGCGGCTCGATGTCGGAGAGCGGAAGCGTGACCGTCTCGATGACTGCGTCCACGATAAGGCCGGCGGTGTGCCCTCCTGCTTCCACCACCACGATGCGGGTGTCCTTGTCGGCGGGACGCACTTCCACCCCGAACTTCATCCGCAGGTCAATGACCGGCAAAATGCTGCCTCGGAGGTTGATCACCCCCACAACGTCCCCCGGGGCTCCCGGGACGGCAGTGATCTCCGGGACGGGAACGATGGTGTTCACCTGCTGAATGGCGATGGCGAAGGACTCGCCTGCCACGTCACAGACCACCACCTGCTCTTCGTCGCCGTAAAGGGAACGGTCTTTTTCCAGCATCTCAGGCCGCCTTTCGCTTCGCGGGCTGAGAGGTCCGCGCCAGTTCGATGACATCCCCGCCGCTCTGGCGGTCTATCTTGAACTGGCCGACCAACTGCTGCACTTCCTGCGCCACGCGGGCGAGCTGCTCCGTCGCGGCCGTCAGCTCCTCGATGGATGCACTCTGCTCCTGCGCCGCGGCGGAGACCTCCTGAGCTGCGGCTGCATTCTCCTGGCTGACGGCGACCACCTGCTGGGCATTCTCGGCGGTGCGCCGGTTCATGTCCGTCACGGTCTCGATGGATGCCACCGTCTCCTCGGTGATGCTGGAGACCGACTCCACCGCCTTCAGCACCTCTGCGCTGGAGGCGTTCATCCTCTCCGCAGCGACGGAGACCGCCTCGGCCTGCCGCACCACGCCGTTTGCCGCGTCCAGAATCTCGGCGAGCGCGCCTGCCGCCTCTTGAGACAGAGCGGAGCCTTCCTCGACTCCCCGGGACGCTGCCTCCACGGCCACTACGGCTTCCCGGGTCAGATCCTGAATCTGCGAGATGAGACCCGCGATCTCCTTCGTCTCCTTGCTGGAGCGCTCCGCCAGCTTGCGCACCTCGTCGGCCACCACGGCAAAGCCCTTGCCGTGTTCCCCGGCTCTGGCCGCCTCGATGGCCGCGTTCAGAGCAAGCAGGTTGGTCTGTTCGGCGATGTCGTCGATGGCCTCCACAATGGCTCCGATCTGCTCCGACGACTGCCCGAGCTGGTTGATGGCCTGCGCCACGGCTGTGGCCTGATCGCGGATGGTCATCATGCTGGCGGAGGACTTCTCCACGCTCTGGCGTCCGCTTTCGGCGACCTCGCGGGCCTTCTGGGCACTGTCGGTGGCCTCCTCAATGCCTTTGGCCACCTGCGCGATGTTGGAGGAGATGTCCCGCACCGCGTCCGTCGTGGATTCCACCAGCGACGCCTGCTGCCGGGCACCCTTGCTCAGCTCCTGCATCTGTCGCTCGATCTCAGCAACGCCCTGGGAGGCCTGTTCGGCCTGTGCGCTCTGCTGGGTGGATCCCTGGGCCACTCGGTCCGCGTTCTGCGCGATCTGCTCCGTGGCCCGGCTGGTCTCCGTGGCCGTACTGGCAAGCTCCTCGGAAGAAGCTGCCACCGTCTCGGCCGCTCCTGCCAGCTGCACCACGATATCGTGGATCTTCTGGACGAACGTATTGAACCACGTCGCCAGCTCCGCAACCTCGTCCCTGCCGGATGCCTCCAGGCGCCGGGTCAGGTCTCCCTCCCCCTGCGCGATATCACGAAGCATCTCGGTGGTCGCGCCGATGGGCTTCGCCACGCTGTTCGCAATGACCACGCCAAAGGCCATGGCCGCGAGCACGGCGACGATGATGGCGCCGGTGATCCCCCTCTTCGCTGCCGCCGCAGCCTGTGCCGCAACCTCCACGTTCATAGCCACGAGCTTTTCGAGCGCTTCCTGCGAACGATCCAGGTCCTTCATCGCCGACTGATAGGCATCGAGCGCCCGTGCGTCCACCGCCGCCATCTGCTTCGAGTCTCTGTCCACCCCGGCCTGCAGAAGGGAGTCCTTCTCCTGCTGGACGGCGGCCAGTGCCTCATCCTGTTTCAGCCATTGCTCCCAGACCGGCACGAACTCCTTCCAGAGCACGGCCTCCTCCGGAGTCTGCGGAAGCGGCTCGTAGATCTCGCGGCCCTTTTTAGCGTGCTCCAGCCAGAACTCTCGCTTGTTCCAGAGGCGCTCTCGCGTTGCCGCGTCTACCAGCCCGCGGTTGATGAGGCCGCGCTGGATCGCAAGCAGCGCCTGCTGGGACGCCTGCATCTGCTGAAGCCCCTGCACACTGGGGAGTCGGACCTCGGCCACCTCTTTCAGCTGGTTCAGGCCGATGATCCCAACAATGGCGGCGAT
>CALCJH010000418.1 GCA_937967775.1 uncultured bacterium
GGATGCAGCCGGCAACGCCTGACCGCACTGGAAACTTGCAGGTCCTGCCCGATTGCTATACTAGATGATCTCCGGCCGCAAGCAAGCCGGCTGCCGCCCTGCCGGTCGGACCGCCGTCCCCAGCCGGGCGCGCGCCCCTCTCCAGCATCGGGCCGCGCCGGACAGCGGTATATTGTAGCAGAGTTTCAGCAGTTCGTCAGACTCTTCGACATCCCCTCCGGATTTCCTGCCTGATGGTGAAAAACAGTCGAAGAAGCTGCCGTCACAAGAAAGCTTCGCGAGGTGCAGCAGGGGTCAACGGGCAACGACTGGCGACATATCCCGCCAGTTCGAACCCGCCTTCACGTCCACAACAAGTGGAACGCTGAGGCAACACACCCCCTCCATCTCGTGCTTGGCAAGAGAGGCGGCAGCCTCCACCTCGTCCTCTGGCGCTTCGAAGACCAGTTCATCGTGCACCTGCAAGATCATCTGCGTGCGCGTTCCCTGAAGTTGCTGCTCCAGACGGATCATCGCCAGTTTGATGATATCGGCAGCGGAACCCTGAAGCGGCGCGTTGAAAGCGGCGCGCTCGGCGTTCATCCGGACGTTGCGGTCCCGTGCGTTCAGCTCCGGGATCCACCGTTTGCGGCCGAACATGGTGCGCACCCATCCCGTCTCACGAGCCTCCGCCAAGATGCGCTCGTTCAGCTCCTTGACCCGCGGGTAGCGCCGGAAATAGGCTTCAATATACTCGCGCGCCTCTGCCTGGGAGACTCCCAGCTCACGGGCTAGCCCGAAGTCCGTTTTGCCGTAGAGCACGCTGAAATTTATGGTTTTGCCTCTCCGGCGCATCTCGGCATCAACATCTTGCTCACTCACCCCGAACAGTGCGCAAGCCGTGCGTGTGTGAATATCCTCTCCCTCCACAAAGCAGCGAGTGAGCTCCTCATCCCCGCTCAGGTGCGCAAGCAAACGCAGCTCGATCTGCGAATAGTCCGCCGAAACCAGCGCCCTGCCCGGCGGTGCCACAAACGCCGCGCGGATCTCCCGGCCGATGTCCGTACGGATGGGAATGTTCTGCAGATTGGGATCGCTGGAGGATAGGCGGCCTGTGGCCGCGCCGGTCTGGTTGTAGGAGGTGTGGATGCGTCCCGTGTCCGGCCGCACGAGCCTGGGCAGCGCATCCGCATAGGTCCCCTTCAGCTTGGAGAGCTCCCGCCACTGGAGCACCAGCCGGGCAATCTCGTAATCCACCGCCAGCGCCTCCAGCGTCTCGGCGTCCGTGGAGTAGCCGGTCTTGGTGCGGCGTCCAGAGGGTAACCCCAGCTTCTCGAACAGCACTTCCGCAAGCTGCTTTGTGGAACCGATGTTGAAGTGCTGCCCGGCGATTTCATAGATTGCGCTTTCCAGCGCGGCCAGTTCGGCGGCCATACGCTCCGAGAGATCCTCCAGCCTGGCCCCGTCCACCATAACGCCCCTGCGTTCCATTGCGGCAAGCACGGGAGCCAGAGGAAGCTCAATGTCGCGGTAGACGCCTTCCAGATCCTCCGTTTTCAGGCGTCCCAGAAGCTCCCCCACAAGCTCGCGAGCCACACAGCCAGCCGCCCCGGGCGGGATGCTGTCCGGTCCGCCCAGATAGCGTCCGACCAGCCATTCAAGTGAGTAGGAGCCACGTCCCGGTTGAAGGAGGAACCCCGCCAGCATGAGGTCATCCGCCTTAGCGCGGACATCCACACCACACGCGGCCATCAGGGAGCAAACCCGCTTCAGGTCGAAGGTGACCGGATGCGCATCAGGATCCTCCAGAAGCGGGCGAAGGCAATCCGGCGAAGCCCGGAATCCGTCGCCGGGATCAAGCCCCAGGCCGCCCTGTCCACCTGGCCCATTCAGCCGTACGGCGACAGCGTCTCCGTCCAATCCAAAGCTGATGATCCTCTCGTGGCCGGCCGGATCCTCCAGCACGAATGCCGCGCCAGGGGAGAGGCGCACGCGCTCAAGGACCTGCTGAAACTCGTCTTCGCTGCCCACCCAGCGGACATCTGGAAGCTCACGCCGCAGTTCGCCAGGGGCTTGCCGGGCCTCACCAGCCTGCGGCAGCCGGGACATCAGCGATTCGAATTCCAGTCTGCGGAACAGATCTTCCGCCTCTCCCGGCGGCCGGGAGGCCGGATCGGCCGAGGCGAAATCCACCTCCAGCGGCACATCGGTCACGATGCGGCACAAACGCCGGGACGCTTCCAGTTGCTCCCGGGATTCGCAGATGGCTTCTCGGAGTCTCTCCGGCTGAACTTCGTCCAGCCTGGCCAGAAGACCGTCCAGTCCCCCGAACTGCGCCACCAGCTTCGAGGCGGTCTTGTCCCCCACCCCGGGCACTCCTGGGATATTGTCGGTGCTGTCCCCCTTCAGGGCCTTGTAGTCCACGAACTGTTCTGGAGACAATCCGAATCGCTCCTGCACGGCCTGAGGGTCATAGATGGTGATGTCCGAGACCCCGCGGCCCGTGACGGCCACCTTCACGCGGTCTGAGACCAGTTGCAGTTCGTCGAGATCGCCTGTGACCACCAGGACATCATAGCCCTGCCGCTCCGCCAGCCGGGCGCACGTGCCCACGATGTCATCGGCCTCGTACCCGGGTATCTCAAGCACCTGGAAGCCGAGCGCCCTTGCCAGCTCGCGCGCCAGGGGAGCCTGCTGTTTGAGCTCATCAGGTGTGGGAGCCCTGGTGGCCTTGTAATCACTGTATTCCTCGTGGCGGAACGTCTTCTCCGGGGCGTCGAAGGCGACTATGACGCTGTCGGGTTCTTCTTCCGCCAGAAGCTTCAAAAGCATACCGGCAAAGCCGTACAGCGCGTTGGTAGGGAGCCCGTCCCGCGTGCTGAGATAGCGGATGGCGAAGAAAGCCCGGTAGAGCAGGCTGTTGCCATCCACCAGGATGCATTTCTTTCCGGCCACAGATCCTCCTAGCGCGCGGGCCCGAGAAGCTGCTCCGCGGGATCTGAATGCCCGTCGCTGCCCAGGTTGATATTGACCACCGGCCGCAATTCCGAAGCAGCCTCAGCCAGCATCTGCCAGAAACTGCGCTTCACCCGCCAGATGTTCGGCCTGCCGGAGATGCCTCCCAGTCTACCCGCCTCCTTGATAGCGTCCTGAAGCCCGCCGATGCGGTCCACCAGCTTCGCCCGCATGGCCTGCCGCCCCGTCATGACCCGTCCGTCCGCCACAGCCAGGAGTTGCTCCCGTGTCAGGCCCTTGTGCTTCCGGCCGGCCAGAACGTCGTCCACAAACTGGTTGTAAATGTCCAGGATCATGCTCTTAGCTATCTGGCGCTCCTCGTCCGTGAGGGGGCGGTTCGGAGAGAACATGTCCTTATATTTGCCGCTCTTGATGGTCTCCGGGCGCAGGCCGATCTTTCCGAAGAGCTGGCTCATGTCGGTGGCCTGCAGGATCACACCGATGCTTCCCGTGAGCGTGCCGTTCCCCGCGAAGATCTCACTGGCCGCACACGCGATATAGTAGCCACCGGATGCGGCCACGTCCCCCATGGACACGACGACCGGCTTCCCGGACTCCCGGATGCGCAGGACCTCCCGGTAGATCTCCTGAGAAGCCGCCGCGCTGCCGCCCGGACTGTTGATGCGCAGCACTATGGCACGCACACCGGACTGCTCCTCGGCGGCGCGGAGGTCGGAGATGACGCGCTCTGTGGTGGCCGCCGCCGAACTGAACAGGCCTCCCTCAGATGAGCCGGAGGTGATGGCTCCCTCCACATAAATTAGCGCAACCTTCGGGCCGAACGGCACGGTGCTGGCCTGCTTCCCGATGAGGGTCCCCACCGCCCAGGTGAACATCACAAATGCCAGCAGTGAAAGACACCCGCATCCCAGAAGCCACTTCCACCGGGACCCGCCCTCCCTGCGGGGTGGCTGCGCGTGCGGAGACCAGCCTGGCTGCGCTCCGTATTGCGGGAGCGGAGCCGCCGGAGGAGGTGGTGGCGGCGGAGGGGCGGCAGGTTCCTCCTGAAATCCACCTTCGGCTGGCTGCTGAGATGAAGCGGGCTGTTCCGGCTGCCCGGTGTTCTCGTTTCGGTCTTCCATAGGATTCCCTCCCGTTCCCGCACGAGTGCGGCAGGGGTATGATACCGGACTCGCCGCTCCGGGGCAAGGGCCGCCGGACTGTGGGACACACCGGGCCGGCAGGCACTGAGGGCTATTTGCCAACGCGGCCGCGATGGTCCACAATTCGGCGCAAGGAGCCGCTCCTGATACGCTTCCAAGAAGGAGAGCCGTCCCGGATGACGACAAAGATCAAACCCCTGTTGCTCATAATCCTCGCGCTGGTGCTGGCGTCGTCCCTGGCTGCGGCGGGAACGGAACCCTACGCGGACATCCGGGAGACACGGCTGGAAAACGGCCTGACCATCCTGACCCGTGAAGTGCGGGCGGCGCCCGTTGTGTGTGTCAACATCGTCTACGGGGTGGGATCGCGCAACGAATACACAGGCATTACGGGAGCCTCCCATCTGCTGGAGCATATGCTCTTCAAAGGAACAGAAAAGTTCCCGAAGGGCTCCATCGAGGCCCTGGTGCGCCAGCGGGGCGGAGTCAGCAACGCGGCCACATCCACAGACTATACCTATTACTGGCACCTCATCCAGAGCGACTATCTGGATCTGATACTGGAGATCGAAGCGGACCGGATGCGCAGAGCGCTGATTTCTCCGGAAGACCTGTCCGCCGAGATGGTGGTGGTCCGCTCCGAGCTGGAGGGACGCGAGAACAGTCCGGACACCCTCCTATACGATCTGGTCAACGCCACCGCGTTCACAGCGCACCCCTACCAGTGGCCCATCATCGGCTGGCGAAGCGACGTGGAGGGCATGAGCAGGGACCAGATATACGCGCACTACCGAACCCACTACCTCCCCGGGAACGCCACGCTAGTATTGGTGGGCGATTTCGACACGGATGAAGCCGTGGAAGCGGTACGCAGGCAGTTCGGGGGCATCCCGGCATCCCCCTTGCCCCCTCCCGTCCACACTGTCGAGCCGGCCCAGCGGGGGGAACGGCGCGCAAAGCTGGAGGGTGAAGGGTCGCTGGAGCGGGCTCTGCTGGCCTGGCGCATTCCGGAGGGTACCCACGAAGACATCCCAACGCTGGACGTGCTGGAGCAGATCCTTTCAGGGGGACGGTCCAGCAGGCTTCATCAGGCACTGGTGGAATCCGGGCTCGCCACGTCGGTCTGGGCCTATTCGGCAAGCAGGAAGGATCCCTCGCTGTTCTATATCGGCGCCACGGCGCAGCAGGGGCGGACCGCCCAGCAACTCGAAGATGCGATCCTGCAGGAGATCCGGCGCATTCAGGAAGAGGAACCTTCAGCTGAGGAGTCGGCGCGTGCCATCCGTCAGATCCGCGCCTCGTTCATTTTCACCGGCGACGATCTGCGAGCGCAGGCGCGGGTCATCGGCAGCTTCGCCGTCACGACGGGACTTGAGAAACTGAAGGGCTACCTGTCTGCCATCGAAAAGGTCACCCCCGCGGCTGTATCCCGCGTGGCACGGACCTATCTGATGCGCCAGGCGATGACCGCGGGTCACTTTCTGCCAACCGGCGGCGCCCGGCCGGAAGCTCCCGCAGGTCCGCCGCAGATGCAGCAGCATTACCGGTCGGACTCAATGCCGGTGGTCGAAGATGCCACCCCGCCACCGGCGAGTTCCGACGCCTCCTCTCCCCGGAAAATCCGGCCATCGCGTTTCGAGCTGGAGAACGGGCTGACGCTGATCGTGCTGGACAACCCGGCCAACCCTTCCATCAGTATCGCAGGCAAGCTGAACGCGGGGTCCTGGCTGGAAGAAGGATTCCCCCGCGGCACATCGCGGCTTATGACGGAAATGCTGACGCGGGGAAGCGCGAGACGGAGCAGCCTGGAATTCGCCACCGCAGTGGAGGATCTGGGAGCGTCGCTCTCCTTCTCACCCGGCGTGGAGGGAACGCTCATCTCAGGCAAGTGCCTTGCTGGGGATTTCCGGCAGTGGGCGCGGCTGCTCGCGGAAGCGTTGCGGGAACCGGCTTTCGATGCCGAAGAGCTAGAAAAAGCCCGGCGCGTGGCGCTGTCGCGGCTGGATGCTCAGAAGGAATCCCCTGCTGCCGTCGCCGAGCGCGCTCTTATGAATGCGCTTTATCCCGGGGGACATCCTTACCATCCGGGCACTCTGGAGGAGGAGCGTGAGGGACTGCTGGCCGTTCAGCAACCGCACCTCCGAGATTTCCACCGGCGGTTCGTGGGGCCCCGCGGAACCGTGCTGGTTGTGGTGGGAGATATCCGCCCGGAGGAGTGTCTGCACACCGTACGGGAAGCGTTTTCAGCGTGGGAACCCCAGCCGGGGTACCGCAATGCGGAGATCGTGGATCCGCCTCCTGCCGCATCCCAGACCATCATCATCCCCCTGCCGGGAAAAACGGAGACCACCATTCTATGGGGATGGCACGGACGGCTGAAACGAAGCGACCCGGA
>CALCJH010000419.1 GCA_937967775.1 uncultured bacterium
GTAGTCGGTGACGTAGATGATGTCCGAGGTCTCGGATTCGCTCATCCGGCTGCGGATGTGCTCCAGCGCCCGGGCCACAGTCCAGTCCGGCCGCACGGCGATGTAGTCCGGCGTCATCAGGCGCCCGACACTCTCCTCCGGGTATCCCAGCAGACGCCTCGCCTCGGCCAGGTCCTCCGGGCTGAGCAGGTTCAGCAGACGCTGCGTGGCCTGCCCGGGAAGCTCCTCGAACAGCTCCGTGCGGTCATCCGGGCTCAGATCCGCCAGCACCTGGCGCGTCTCGGTGTCAGTCATGGAAAGGAGGAGCGAGTCACGGGCCGGGGCGTCCAGCAGAGAGAACACTTCCGCCGTCGCATCACGCGGCAGCGCAAGGAACAGCCCCACCTGACGCTTCTGATCCAGAGAGGGCAACACTTCGGCGATGTGGCTGGCCACCTTCTCGTTGTCTTCCACCCGCAGCGCGGACACGATCCGCACCAGATCGCCCATCGGCATCTCAGAGAGGACATATTCGAGCAGCTCATCCGAGATCTCCCCCAGCAGCAGCGCCGCCAGCGGGCGATCCAGAACGCGCAGGACAGCCGCGGCCGTTTCGGGAGGAAGCTCATTCAGGGCGGCTCCCACCTCGGACGGGTGCAAGCCCGTGAGGATCTGCTCCACAGCCTCTTTGCGCAGCCCCTGTGCAGCTTCCAGACGGAGCCGCGCGGCCACCTGGTCCAGGGTGAGCGTTTTCATCTCGCTGTCCTCCTTGATGGAGCGAACGGGCAGCGGAGCAAACGCGGCATTCCCCTCCTCCGCATCTGGAACCGGAGTTCCGGAAGCAAAGTGAAGAGACCTATCCGCAGCGGGGCAGGTTTTCGCCGTGCCGCCTCCGCCAGAGCAGGACCTTCTGACGGAAGCGCCGCAGCGAGGGGGAAGGCCCCCGGCCGCCCTCTTCGAGATTAGCAGGCCGGGTCAGCCATTCGCATCAGCAGAGGCGCACCGCACAGAGGCCCTGCGGGCCGTTCGCGGGTCGTTTGGGTAAGTCTTCGTTCATCTCTTCAGCTCGTTCCGTCCGCCCTGATCGGGGACGAACTCAACAGGCCAGCTGATTATGGGTCCTTCACGGCCGATGTGTCAAGAACGCTGGATTTGCTGCAACGCCGGTCTCGCACGTTGCGGTTCCTGATCGCTTAAACCTGCCATTACAAACCAGCGCTACACGCTGGTCCCGGCTGGGACACCCGGCTCGCGCGAGAGGATCTCGCTTCCGTCGTCATACTCGAAGAGCTCGGCGTATCTACCCCACTGGATGATCAGATCGAGCTGTCTTCTGGCTTCTTCTGGAGGGAACTCCAACTCCAGGGCCGCGTGGATGACGCTACGCTCAAGCTGCGGCTTTTCGGCAGCGCTCAGCATCTTGAGAAGCCAGGAGAACAGCGGAAGCCTGCGTATCCGGGTCGCAAAGATCTCCTTGCGCGCCAGAATGCTTGCTTCCGCAAAGGTCTCGCCAAGAGGGGTCAACGATATGTCACCCTGGGCCAGGGTGGCAAAGCCGAGCAGTTCTGCAGCCTCCGTCAGCCGCAAGAGATAATCGGAATCCACCTGCAGCTCCGACGAAAGCCGGAAGATGTCCGCCGTCCGCCCGGGCTCCTCCGTCAACCGCTCCAGAACCCCGGTCAGGTCGTCAATCGCGATATCCGGAAGCGCACGCGTACGGCCCGGCTCCCCGGGAGCGGTACCGACTTCCAGATGCTCTGGTTGTGTCTGGCCGGCGAGTGTGGCGTACACCTGATCCACAATGGCGGCAAATTCCGGAGATTTGTGCTGCCGTGGATGAGGAAGCACGACATTGACATCGGCTACCACACGGCCCGGATCCTTATCCATAACGATGACTCTGTCCGCCATGAAGACAGCTTCCTCAATATTGTGAGTCACCATCAGGATTGCCCGCGTGGGTATGCCGCCACCCAACCACAACTCCAGAAGCTCCCCGCGAAGCGATTCAGCACTCAACACGTCAAGCGCCGAAAACGGCTCGTCCAGGCAGAGCAGTTCGGGGTTAACAGCCATGGCCCGCGCGAAGCCCACTTTCTGCCGCATCCCTCCGGACAACTCGCGGGGAAACGCCGTCTCAAACCCGTCAAGCCCTACCCTGTCCAGGAGTTCCAAGGCCCGAGTCTTGCGCTCCTCCGGAGCGACTCCACGGGCCTTGAGGGCTATCTCCACATTCTGCTGCACCGTAAGCCAGGGGAAAAGGGCAAAGGTCTGGAAGACGATGGTGGCGCGCGGGTTCACTCCGGTCACCGGTTCGCCACGGTAGAGTACCGTACCCTGACTGGGCTTCTGCAGACCGGTGATGATCCGGAGCAACGTACTCTTGCCGCATCCCGAGGGCCCGAGAAGCGCGACGAACTCGCCCTCATTGACGGTCATATTGACACCGTCAACCGCCACGAACACCTTCCTGCCAATCTGATACGACTGGGTCACTCCCCGAAGTTTGACCAACGCGCTCGCCTTCACACCATCACTCCAGTCTATATACCGCCGCGGATCGTCTGTAGAGCCTTCTCCAGAAAATCCTGTTTATCAATACCACCACCAAAATCATAGAGAGCGTGGATGCCAGAAGGAGGGGAAAATCTCCTGATGCGGTGGCACGCGCGATAAGCGCGCCGATTCCAACCGTATACACCGTCTTCCCTCCGAAACTGGCGTATTCGGCGACAACGCTGGCATTCCAGGCTCCTCCGCTTGCTGTTATCGCACCGGTAACGAGATAGGGAAACAGGGCAGGCAGGATAAGGACACGCCACTTTTCCCATCGGCCCAGACCCAGCAGTGCGGAGGTGTATTTCAGGTCCTGCGGGATTGCACTCGCCCCGGCAATGACGTTGAACAGAAGATACCACTGCGTGCCCATAAGCATCAGGAGCACAGCCGCAACGTCAAGTCCGCCGGGCAGTCCCAGGACCAGCAGGAGCAAGACCGGAAAGAGCGCTGTTGCGGGCACAGACGCTGCAATTTGCGCGACAGGCTGCAACCAGGCCGCCAGTTTCCGGTTCGTGCCCAGCGCCACACCCAGCGGCACAGTCCAGGCCAGAGCGATCAGGAGCGCAACGGTCACCCGGCCGAACGTCGCCAGAAGACCCAGTCCGATAGCGAGCCATTGCGAGCCGGTGACTCCCGTCAGCATTCCCGCAGCACGATAGACTCCGTAGCCAACGGCGCCTCCGCAGAGAATCAGCAAAACGGCGAAGATCCAGCCAGAATGGCCCGCGCCTCTCCTTGAGCCGGGAGTGGAGAAAAGGCGGAGGAAGCAGGCATCAAGAAACTCGCCAACGGGCCGGAGAATACACCTTGCAAACCATCCGGCAAGGGCCGAGCGGTGAAGCACATCGTAAAGCCAGGATGAAGGAGGGAAATCCGCTGAGACTGTCTCAACCTTGAAACGCTCCGCCCAGAC
>CALCJH010000420.1 GCA_937967775.1 uncultured bacterium
GCACCGCCACCGTCGCTCAACCGAACCAGGCGTGGGACAGGGAGGTGTTCTTCGCCACATCCCTGCCGGTGGAATCGTACGAATCCCGCAAAGAAACCTTCATCGGACGCTGGCGTTCGGAGAGCAATCCCGAAGGCATCGAGCGCGGACGGCTGCTGAATACGGAGATCACGGCCGGCGACGCCTGCGCCGCAATGCAGTGCCCCCTGACGCTGGAGCCAGGACAGCAAGTGGAATTCACCGTGCTGCTCGGAGTCGTGACGCGAGGGGAGCGGGAGACAGCCCACCGGATTGTGCGGCAGGGACGCGACAGCGCCTGGGTGGAGCGCGAGTTCCAGCGCGTTGAACAGTGGTGGAGTGCATTTCTGGACGCGCTGCAGGTCAGAACGCCCGACCCGGATGTAGACATCTTGATGAATTACTGGCTGCGCAAGCAGACCTGGGCGACCTACTACGCCACGCGCAGCGCAGGATACTATCACGGCGGCCTGCTATTCGGCAGCGGCGTGCGCGACAGCGCGCAGGATCTGCTGGGACCCATCATCGCGAAGCCCGAGATGGCGGAGGCGAAGATCCTGAACATCCTGCGCCACCAGTTCTCGGACGGCAGCACGCTCCACAACTGGTTTCCGTTGACGGACGAAGGCGAGAAGACCGGCCACTCGGACACCCCGCTCTGGATTCCCCTGGCCGTCGCATCCTATCTCCGCGAGACGGGCGACTTCAGCTATCTGGAACGCATCGTCCCGTGGCAGGATGACGCAGAGGATACGGTGCTGGAGCACATGATCCAGTCGCTGGATTACACGCTCCACCACCGGATGTCCCCCCGGAACCTTCCCCTGTTCGGCCCCGGCGACTGGAACGACACTCTGGACTACGTGGGCCGCAAAGGCATCGGCGAGAGCATCTGGGTGGCGGAGTTCCTCTGCTACGGGCTGCAAGAGGCTGCATCACTCCTGCGCCGCGCGGGGCTGGAGAGCAAGGCAGCTGAATACGAACGGTGGTACGCCACAGTAGCGGAGGCCATCAACACCTTGGCCTGGGACGGCGAATGGTATATCCGGGGATTCCGGGACGACGGCGGGGTGATCGGAAGCTCACGCAATAAGGAGGGACGCATCTTCCTGAACGCCCAGAGCTGGGCGGTCATTAGCGGGATCGCTCCGCCGGAACGCGCGAAAATGGCGATGGACAGCGCCTACCGGCTGTGCAGCACGCCGCGAGGACCGAAGATCCTGGCTCCGGCCTACCGCACGGTGGATCCCGGCATTGGCCTGGCCACCCGCTGCGTGCCCGGCAAGAAAGAGAACGGAGCCATCTTCAACCACCCGGTCAGCTGGGCCATCCTTGCCGAGGCGATGCTCGGCAATGCAGGGCGGGCATGGGAATACTTCCGCCAGACGATGCCGATGAGCCAGGCCGCCGACCCGGACATCTACCTGATGGAACCCTACGTCTACAGCGAATATGTCACCAGCGACGAGCATGCCGAGTTCGGGCAGGCGTCGCACTCCTGGCTGACCGGCTCCGCGGTCTGGATGTTCCGGACGATGTTGGACTGGATGCTGGGAGTCCGTCCGGATTACGACGGGCTGATCGTCTCCCCCACCATGCCGCCGGAATGGCCGGAAGCGCACGTCCGGCGCAGGTTCCGTGGGTGCGTATACGACATTCGCATCATGCGGGACGAATCCATCCGGGGTGAAGCGCGGGTCACGCTTGACGGCGCGCCTCACAGCGGTCCTCTACCGCCGGGACCGGCGGGAACGGTGTTCCGGGTGGAGTGTCAGGTGGGCGGGTGAAGCCACAGGAGAGACACTAATGCCGCAACACGAGGGAAAAACCCGAAGAGGGTTCCTGATCTCAGCACTCTCGGCCGCGCTGGGGGCCGTAAGCGCGGCCGCCGCAAGGGCTCAGCACGCTCTTGAGACGGAGGGAAAGCTGACAACAAAGGGACAGATCCTCAGGACGGAAGTCTCCCTGGGAGACCCGCCACGGGAACCGCTGGACACGATGATCCACTTCCGCCGCTCTGACGACAACCGCGAGCGGGCCATTACTCATCAGGTCCTTTCCCTCTCGCACGAAGAGAAAGGCTCACATTCGTATCCGTGGACGGTCTACGCCCATCTGGGGACACACCACGAGGTTGGCGATGCCTGCGTGCTCTGCTCGCGCCTGCACAAATACGGGCCCGGTTGGTCGTCCGGGCTGCACTCCGAGGTGTTCAACCACAACCGCGCGGTGTCCATCGGCGTGAACGTGGAGATGGGAAACGACTACACGGGCAAAGAGCCCACTCAGATCATCGGAGTCAATGTGCAGGCCGTCGGTCCTCTGCCGGCCGATCATGGCATTCAGATCCACGACGGAAACGGGCGGTTCCGGAAGGGACTTGGTATTGAGGGATCGTGCGACGTGGCCATTGAGCTGCGAGGAAAACATAGAGTAGGCCTCGATATGGGTGGCTGTCAGCTCCGGCTGGGAGACGGTGGGGAGATAGCACTGGATGGCAAGGGTGAGGTGCTGATGCGCTACCGGGAAAGCTCTGTCGAGTTTCTGAGGGGCGGCAGGGTCTGCGCGCGGATTCCGCTGGCAAGCGAAGACGGGGAGAGCTGAGTCTCCCCCCGTGGACTGATCAGTATTCCACTGTCTCTCGCCTCAGCAGCCTCAGTGACAGCAGCACCGTCAACAGGATGATGACGAACCCCACGCTTGCGATGGCCGCCGCATAGCCGAAGTCGTTCTCCGCGAAGCCCTTCTGATACAGATACGTCAGGATGACGTCCGTATCGCTGTTCGGCTGGTTCAGGTTCATCACGTAGACCAGCCC
>CALCJH010000421.1 GCA_937967775.1 uncultured bacterium
GGGAGCAGGTGCTCCCGGAAATCGTTGGAGGTCCACTGCTCCACTTCCAACAGCCGTTGCGCCATTTCGATGGTGAACGGGCCGGATCCGGTCCGCACCAGCCACTCCATCGCTCCGCCGGTGCCCAACCGGTCGCCGATATCCGCGCACAGCGTGCGCACGTAGAACCCGGAGGAAACTTCCATCTTGAGGGTGGCCCGGGCATGCTCTCCGGCGTGCCAGGACTCCACCTCCAGGGAATAGACGTGCACCCGGCGCTGCCGTCGCTCCACAGTTCGCCCTTCTCGGGCCAGCCTGTACAGGCGCTGCCCGTCCACTTTCACCGCGCTGTACATTGGAGGGGTCTGCAGGATTTCTCCTCGGAACTCCTGCAGCACCGCCGCCAGGCGATCCAGAGTCACCTCCGCGCAGCTTGTGTCGTTAAGGATGCGGCCCTGCAAGTCCTGCGTATCCGTGGTAAGACCCAGCACCAGACCCGCCGTGTAGCTCTTGGTGTGCCCGGTCAGGAACTCGGCCAGCCGGGTAGCGCGGCCCACCAGCAGCACCAGCACACCCTCTGCCATAGGATCCAGGGTTCCTGTATGCCCCACCCTGCGCAGCCCGAAACGCCGGCGCACCAGTGCGACCACATCGTGGCTGGTAAACCCGGCTGGTTTGTTTATGATCAGAACTCCGTCCACTTCTTCAGCTCTTCCAGGACCCGTTGCTCCGCTTCGTCCAGTGTACCCTGCAGAACGCATGCCGCGGCCAGTTCGTGCCCGCCTCCACCCAGTGCCTCGGCCGCCCTCCCCACGGGGGCGCCACCCCGCGACCGGAAGCTCACCCGGACGGAGCCGGACGCCTCTTCACGCAGGATGACGGCCACATCCACACCCTTCAAGCCGTGGACCATATTCACGAAGCCTTCCGTGTCCTCCGGCTTCGCGCCGGTGACTTCGTAGTCCCCCAGCGAGAGTCTGGCCCACGCAACGTGGCCGTTCGGGCTGAGCTGGATGGAATCCAGCGCCCGGGACATCAGCTTCAGACCCGCCAGAGAGCGGGTATCGTAAACCTTCTGCGCAATGTCGGCTGTAGACGGCCCCTGCCTCATCAGATCGGCGGCTATCTCCAGCGTCCGGGGGCGAGTGTTCGGATACCGGAACCCGCCGGTATCGGTGACGAGCGCTGTCAACAGGGCCTCAGCCATCTCATACGATACAGGCACATCGCGGTGACGCAGGAGGCTGTAGACCACCTCGGCCGTCGCCGCGCAGTCCTCATCGGTCACCCGGGCCGTTCCGAACTCCGACGTGGGCGGATGATGATCCAGAACCACGGAATAAGGAGCCTGCGCAACGGCCTCGCTGAGCGCTCCTGTCCGTTCCGGCCGGTCGCAGTCCACCAGCACCGCCACTTCAGGACTCTCCCGCGGCACGGCGGACTCGATAAGCTCCTGAGGCCGGAGGAAGTCGTAGATCTCCGGCGTCGGCTGTGGACAGACCAGATGAACATCCTTGCCGAACGCGCGCAACCCCAGCGTCAGTGCGATCGCGCTGCCGAGGGCGTCTCCGTCGGGGTTCTGGTGCATAGCGACCATCACCCTCCGGGCGCCGTCGAAGACTTTCCAGGCTGCATCCAGAACGTCAGATGTCAGCCTGGTCATCCTCGATCTCTCGCAACAACTCCTGCACCCGCGCGCTCTTCAGAGGCCCGTCATCCAGGTACAGTTCCAGCATCGGTGTGGTCCGCATATGCGAGACCTTCAGCAGTTCCCTGCGGATGTAGCCCACCGCCCGCTGCAGCACCTCGAACGAGGCCTGACGCTCGGCTTCGTCCCCCAGGAAACTCACCCCGATCCTCGCCGTCCGCAGATCCGGCGACACGTGCGCCTCCGTGAAGGTGACAAATCCGAGTCTGGGATCCTTCATGCGGCGCACGATCGCGCTGATCTCCTGAACCAGAAACTTGTTCACCCGCTCCTGCCGAAGCGACACTTCCGGCTCTCCTTTCAAAGGAACTCCAGCGAGGTCTCAACCACCTCGACACGCGGGTCCGACTCCACACTCTGCAGGACCTTGTCCAGCACCATGTTGGCGAAGCGGCGGTCCGCGGAAACCACCGCGAAGGCCAGTTCCGCCGCCCGGTGCGAATCCTGCCTGCCCACCTCGGCCGCCGTGACGTTGAAGCGATGCCGTATGCCGTCCAGCATTCCCCGGACCACGCTCCGCTTGTCCTTCAGACTGCTGCCCTCCCCGAGCGCGAGTTCGACGGTCAGCAGCCCCACAACGACCATAGCAGACTCAATGCCCGACGCCTTTTGCGCGTCCCCGCCGCCGGAAGGGCGGCGGGACGATCCACGCTACAGAGTCCGGGCCACCTCGCTCACCACGAAACATTCGATGACGTCGCCTTCCTGCACATCATCGAAACCGTCCAGTTGGATGCCGCACTCGAAGCCAGCCGCCATCTCGCGGACGTCTTCCTTGAAATGCCGGAGAGAGGCGATCTGCCCCTTCCAGACCTCCTGGCCATCCCGGAGCACCCTGGCGCTGGTGTTGCGCTGGATCTTGCCATCCTGGACGTAGCATCCGGCAACCATCCCGCGCGGAGT
>CALCJH010000422.1 GCA_937967775.1 uncultured bacterium
GCGCATCGGGACCATCAGCGTGATCACCATCGCGCAGCCCGAAAGGATGGCTCCCGCCACGAAATAGGGGGCGAAGATGGTGGTGTGCCATCCCGGAATGACGGACATTGCGAAGTCCCAGCTCACCACGGAGTGCACCGACACCACCAGCGGGGTGGCAAAGCAGGCCAGCAGACCGTACAGCTTGTTGTAGTGCTTCCACTGCTGCACGGATCCCACCCATCCGAGTGAGAACACCCGGTAGGCCCACATCTGGATCTTGTTCTTCGCATGCCGCCGCGCGATCGCCAGGTCGGGAATGAGTCCCACATACCAGAAGACCGCGCTCACGGTAAGGTATGTGCTTACAGCGAACACGTCCCACACTAGCGGGCTCTTGAAGTTGGGCCAGATCAGGTGATTGTTGGGGTAGGGGAACAGCCAGTAGGCGAACCACACCCGTCCCAGGTGGATCAGCGGGAACAGCCCGGCTGTCATGACCGCAAAGATGGTCATCGCCTCCGCCGCCCGGTTGAACCGGCTTCGGAATCGGGCCCGGAAAAGAAAGAGCACTGCGGAAATAAGCGTTCCTGAGTGGGCAATACCCACCCAGAACACGAAGTCCACGATGAACACGCCCCAGCCCACGGGGTTATTGATGCCGGCCACCCCCATCCCGGTGAGGATCATATACACCCATAGCCCCATTCCCATCAGGAACGCCGCTATGGAGATCCCCAGAGCCACCCAGTACCATCCGGTCGGGCGGCTCATCGCGGCCAGGATGTCCCGCTCCAGTCTGTGGTGTTGCTCGATCGCCTGTTCTGTCACCGTCTTATGCCTCTCCCCTCTCCGAGTCCTTGAAATGAGCGTCAGGGATCGGGCCGTTCACGTAGTGCACGGCCGGCCGCGTGCCAAGCTCCTCGAAGACCCGATGCGCTCCCTGGTGGATGATCTTCGCCACTCGGCTGTCCGGGTCCAGACTGTTGCCGAAGATGATCGCCTCCGACGGACAGGTCTGGGCGCAGGCGGGGATCACCTCGCCGTCCGCGATCTTCCTGCCCTGATCCTTCGCGTGGTCCCGCGCTTCGCGGATGCGCTGCACGCAGAAGGTGCACTTCTCCATGACACCCCGCTTCCGCAGCGACACCAGCGGATTCGCCACCTGGTCCATCGGCATCTCGATGGTGTCCGTGAAGTCGCCGTGGGGCTGCCTCAGCTGCGGGTCGTGCCGCGGGCGGTAGTCGAACCAGTTGAACCGGCGCACCTTGTAAGGGCAGTTGTTAGCGCAGTAGCGGGTTCCCACGCAACGGTTGTAGATCTGCGCGTTCAGACCCTCAGGGTTATGGTAAGTGTCGAACACCGGGCAAACCGCCTCGCACGGGGCCGCGTCGCACTGCTGGCAGAGCATCGGCAGGAAATCCGCTCCGTCTTCGCGGTCATAGAAGGGCTCGATGCGGATCCAGCTCATCTCTCGCCCGCGCAGATGCTGGTCGCGGCCGGTCATCCCGATGTTGTTCTCCACGTAACACGCGGCCACACAGGCTCCGCAGGCGTTGCAGGCGTCCAGGTCAATGGCCATCGCCCAGCGGTAGTCTTTGTATTCCTGCTCCGGGTAGAGCGTCAGGTTGTGATGCCCTTCTCCGTGCTCTTTTTCGTGGTCCCCGCCGTGGCCATCGCCTTTCTTGTTGAGGTGCACCGGATCCGGGATGATCCCACGCCCGTGCTGTGAGGGGGAACCGCTCATCACGGGCAGCTTGACGGCTCCACCCGTGCGCCGGACGCGAACTCCCGCCACCCAGACCATCTCCCCGCCGGTCGCCGGGTCCACTCTTGTGGGGCACGCGCCGGCGACGCCACGGTCCACCATCATCACCCCCGAAGGAAGGCGCTTCTGGATCTTCGCGGGCAGCACCCGCGTCCAGCCCTCGGCGGCAAGCTCCAACTCGTCTCCGTCGCGCAGCTTGAGGTCCCGCGCGTCTTCTTCAGACACCGATACCCACTCGCCGTAAGTGATGGTGGTCAAAGGGTCCGGGATTTCGTTCAGAAGCTTCAGATTCCGGCTGCGGCCGTCGAAGTAGCGGACGGACGGTGTCAAGACAAGAGCAGGGCCATCGGGGAGCTCCTCGGTTTTCAGCACCTCGGGCGGGACGGGCCTGGCCGCCGGAAGCGCCGGCTTGGCGGTCGCCTCACGGTATCCTGTCTCTGAGAACTGCGGCTCGTAGCCGGGGCCGTAGGCTTCCCGCCACTGCTGCTTAAGGAACGCCGCGAACGAGCGGAACTCGCGCTCCGCGAGCATCTCATCCAGCAGGTCCAGCAGAATGTCGCCCTCGGTCTTTGTATCGTGGAGATGCTTCTCGATGACCGGCTGAATCAGCCCGCGCAGACCCTTTCTCGGAACCGTGTCCCCTGCCGACTCCAGCGCGTGCGACAGCGGAAGCACCAGGTCGCACTTCTCCGTCGTGGCCGAGATGGCGTCGGCGAACGCGACGCGGTAGGATGCTTTTTCCATCCTCTCTGCGAACCGCATCGCCTCCGGCGCGGTCCCTGCTGGATCGGTTCGCGCGATGAAGAGCACGCCAGCCTGTCCTTTTTCCAGCCTCTCCGAAAGCGCCTGCAGATCCTTCAGCGTTCCAACGCGGCCCATCTCAAGGGACCGGCTGAAGTCCAGCCTTGCCAGCATCCCTCCCGCCGCCTGAAGCTGGGCGCACAGCACGGCCGTCGCAAGCCCGTTCGCTCCGGCCAGCGAGACCCCGCCCGCGATCGTCAGTGGCCGCGCTGCCGCCCGCAGCTGCTCCGCCAGGTCGCGGAGAACGTCTTCCGCCACCCCGGTTGCGCGGCTGACGGAAGGCCCGTCGGCGGCGGGCGCCCCGGGCACGGACTTTCCGTAGGCTGCCAGGAGATAAGCCAGCAGGTGCGGCTCGCTGCCGGGCTTCAGCGCCACCCGGCGATGCGCCTGCAATCCCTCCAGCGAAACGTGCGGCTCCGCGTGCACCCATTTCAGGCCGTTCTCGCGCTTCGCCCGTGCGATCTGCTTCTGCTGGGAGACCGGGCTGCCGAACGTCTGCAGCACGTCCGCTCCGATGGTCAGCAGGAAGTCGCTGGCCGCGATGTTGTAGGACGGCACTTCCCGGATGCCGAACATCAACTCGTTCGCGCGACGCAGGGTGGCGTAGTCGAACACTTCGTATTCGGGCAGCCGTTCGAATCCGGTTTTCTGGCAGAACTCGTCAATCAGCCGCCCCAGCATCCCGGAGGTGCGCCCGGATAGGTAAAGATTCTTTTTGCCCTCCTGGCGGGAGCGCTTGACGGCCGTGATGATGTCGCCGTAAGCCTGCTCCCACTCGATTTCCTCCCAGGCGTCTGCTCCCTTTCGACGCA
>CALCJH010000423.1 GCA_937967775.1 uncultured bacterium
CGCGCCTGGTTCCACATCAACTGGGGCTACGAGGAGAGCAAGCACTCCATGGTGCTCCGGGAGTGGCTGATGGCATCCGGCAAGCGGACGGAGGCGCAGCTGAAGAAGCTGGATGAGGACCTCTGGGAGTCCGAGTGGGAAATGCCGTTCGGAACGCCCCGGCAGATGATCTGCTACACCACCATCCAGGAGCTGGCCACCCACGTCAACTATCGCCAGTTGCGCAAGGTGGCGCAGCGCGAGCACGATCCGGCCCTGATGAAGCTGCTGCTGTTACTCGCCAAGGACGAGGCCGCGCACTACGGTTTCTTCCTGAAGGCGCTCCAGGTCTTCATGGAGCATGACCCGGCCGGTACTGTGGAGGATCTGGCTTACGTGTTCAAACACTTTCGCATGCCGGCAGGCAGCGAGATCCCCGACTACGACCAGAGGGCGCGCCAACTGGCGGAGCACGGCATCTATGGCCCCCGGGAGTATGTTTCGCTGGTCCGTGAACCGTTGCTAAAGAAGCTGGGACTCACGCGGGATGACCTGCGGCCAGCTGAAGAGAGCCTGCGCAGGGCCGAGGAACGCGACCGCGGCGGGAAGCTCATCATCGCCCGGTGAGGACACGGAAACAGTAGACTTGAACAGGAGGAAGCGGATGGCCGGGCTGCAGCGTTTCGGGGTCTCGATGGACGAAGAGCTCCTGCGGGAGTTCGACGCGCTCATCGCCCGCAGAGGCTACTCGGTGCGCTCTGAGGCCATCCGCGACCTCATCCGGGAGGAGCTGGCCCGCCAGACGGCTGCGGATCCGGGCGCGGAAGTGGCCGCCTCGCTTACCATCCTTTACGATCATCACGACTTTGAGCGCTCCAACCCTCTCAACCGCCTGCAGCATCAGCATCACGACATCATTGTCTGTACCACACACGTCCATCTGGATGAGCATACCTGCCTGGAGGTGATCATTCTGAGGGGCAGCAGCGCGGAGGTCCGGGCCGCCGCCGATGCGCTCGTCAGCCGCAGGGGAGTGAGGCAGGGCCATCTCTCCTGCATCCCGGTGGAAGTGCTTCCCTGAACTTTCGGCGTTCCCTGCCTCGCGGCGGGTTGACTTCGGCGGGCCGGCGTGCTACATTTTGACAGGTCGTAGCACAACAGGTCCGGAGGCAAAGGAGAGACGAACAGATGAGATTCAGACCGGCACTGGCGCTGGCCTGCGCGCTGAGCGTCCTTGCGGCAGCAGCAGGATCTGCGGACAGCATCTGGGACTATCAGGCGGTGAATCCCGACGGAACGGGGAGTCATCCGCTGGTGGGAGCGGATCCGCTGCCGGAGAATCGGGTGACCGTGGAGGGCGTTGCGCTCGCCGGGGTCGCCGAGATCCTGAATCCCGCGGATATGTATACCATTTTCATACAGGACGATACCTCTCGAAGGGGAGGAATTCAGGTCTGGTCGGGACGCTTTTATCAGGGGCCGCAGTGGCGCCCCGCCGAGTATGTGGACTTTCAGGCGGGAGACCGGGTCAGGGTGACAGGGCTTCTCGCCAACCATAACGGCAAGGTCTTCATCAACGACCGGCACTCGGGATCGCCAGAAACGCGCTTCACGGTGACGGTGCTGGGCCACGTGGGATTGCCGGACCCGGAGCTCATCCCGTCCGTCGGCAACTGCAACTTCTTCGATCCCACACGCCGGGACGGAGGCGAGCGCTATCAGACCCGGCTGGTGATGCTGCACGGCGTGCAGCTTGGAGCGGGCAACTGGGCCAACAACAGCCTGTTGACCGTCAGCGACTCCACGGGCAGCGTGGGTCTCCTGCTCTCCCGGATGGGGGACTTCACAGGCAATCCGCGGCCGCAGGGAGCCATCTCCGTCGTGGGCATTATGGACCAGGAGGACAACGCTCTTCCGTATCACGATGCCTATCGCATCTGGGTGAAGAAGCAGGCGGACGTGGCGGCCGCTCTCGGCTCATGCCGTGAGGTGCAGTCTCTCGCGGCGGGTGAGAGTGTCGCGCTGGCCGGTAAGGTGGTCTCGCGCGTCTTCGACGGCCACTTCTATATTCAGGATGAGGGCCGGGCCGGCGGAGTGCGCGTGGTCAGCGATCGGGAGGTCACCGCCGGCGACGTCGTGAGCGTGATGGGAACGGTGGTGGAGCAGGATGGAGAGAAGGCCATCGCAGCCCGCTACATCGCGTTTGGAAAGACCCGCGCCGTTCCGCTCACGGTGGGCGGTGGCGTGGCCAGACTGAGCGGCTCCCTTGCCCCGGACGGACTGCTGGTGCGGGTGCCCGGAACGGCCGGTCCGACCTCGCAGGGCGGCTTTACGCTGTATGAGGACAGCGGGCAGCCCGTCGCAGTGAGCCTGTCCGCAGCAGCTGCGCCCCAGCCAGGAGCCAGGGTGGCGGTGACCGGAGTGGCGGTCCGCCGAAGCGGCTCAATGGAGTTAGAGGCAGCGCATGGAGGGGATCTGCGCATTCTTGAATAAGCGCCGAGGCTTTACGCTGATCGAGCTTCTTGTCGTGGTGGCCGTCATCGCCGTGCTGGCGGCCATCCTCTTTCCCCTGTACGGGCAGGCGAAAGTGCGGGCCAGGGTGGCCAGGGTGCACGTGGAGCTAAAGCAGATCGGCGACGCCCTGGAGATGTACCGCGAGGACCACCGGGCCTATCCTCCGGCGCGCACTTACTGCGCGGGCGCGGCCATGCAGATGGACGACTACAACGAACTTCCTGTGGAGCTGCGCCGGTATGTGGGCAATCAGAAATGGGAGGACCCGTTCAACCCGGGACGCAGCTACAAATATCTGGCTCCCGGTCCCGGATTCTCGAACGGGCAGAGGACGATTCTTGCCATCTGGATTCCCCGCGACTACCCTCTGCAGACGGGTGGCTATGTCCCGTATTACCGTGCCGACCAGTCGCCCGTAAAGTGGGGAGTCTGGAGCGTGGGGCCGTCCGGACCGGTGGATGTGTTCACCTCGGAGGAGCGGCTTCTGCCGGTCGCTCCGGAGTGGTGGTATCCGCGCAACCGCCAGGGCATCATCGTTCGTCTGAGCGACGGGCGCATTTCGGGGTAAGAACGCTGGGCGCCTCCGTCAGCGAACAGAGAGAGTTCTTCGACCGGCTGGCGCCGGGCTGGGATGCCGCCGAGCGTCCGGACATCGACGAGCGTCTGGAGCGCGTCGTGCGGGAGGCAGGCATCGCTCCCGGAATGCGCGTGCTGGATGTGGGCACCGGGACGGGCGTCATTATTCCCCATCTGCTGCGCGCGCTTCAGGGGAGGGGCAGCGTGACGGCGGTGGACATCTCTCCCGGAATGCTGGAGGTTGCGCGGGCAAAGGGGTTTCCGGACTGCGTGCGTTTCGTCCTTGCCGATGTGACCGATGCGGCGTTCCCCGACGCCTCGTTCGACTGTGCCGTGCTGAACGCTGTCTTTCCGCACTTCGAGGATCCCGTGCGGGCGCTGAGGAACATCCGGCGAATGCTGGCCGCGGGTGGGATCCTGTGCATCTCTCATCCCGTGGGCCGCGAGGCTGTCAACCGCGTTCACCGGGAGGCGAGCGGGGTGGTGAACGGTGACGTCGTTCCCGGTTCGGAAGAGATGTCGGCTGTTCTGAGCGCTTGTGATTTCGTTGCCGCAAGCGTGATTGACGAACCGGAGTTCTATCTGGCGCTGGCCCGCAAGCCTTCCTGATGGGCGGGCATTCGCGCGGTCGTCAGACGGCGGTGTGTGGCTGCCTGCGAATATCCGCCACATTCTGCTACTGAAAGCAGGAACATTTCCCTGACTGAGAGAAGCGGCGCTCGGCAGGATGTGGAACTGCGCAGCCAGCATCCAGTTCTGACACCCTGCTGCCGAATCTATACTGGTCCGGAAGTCAATAATCTCCGTCGGAAGCCCCGGGAGTCTTTTCCGATACAGGCACCTGTCTTCTCTGCACCGGGCTTTTGTGCGGACTCTTGGGCGGCCGCAGGCGAAGCTGCGGCACGGAAGAGTCCTCCGGCTGCCGACAGGAACTGTTGCAATCGGACGAGAATCCAGGGGGAAAACCGGATATGAAAACAGTAATCGCGGCGGCTCTCGCCGCCGTCCTCCTGGCGGCGTTC
>CALCJH010000424.1 GCA_937967775.1 uncultured bacterium
ACCAACTGTCTGGCGCCGGTGGCCAAGGTCCTGCTGGACAACTTCGGCATCACCAGCGGTCTGATGACCACCATTCATGCCTACACCAACGACCAGCGCATTCAGGACCAGGCGCACAAGGATCTGCGCCGCGCCCGCGCCGGCGCCGTCAATATGATCCCCACCACCACCGGCGCGGCCAAGGCCATCTCGCTGGTGCTGCCCGAGCTGAAGGGCAAGATGCACGGATTCGCCATGCGCGTCCCCACCCTAACGGTCTCCGTGGTGGATCTGACCGTCAACACCGAGAAGCCGGTGACGGTGGAGGCCATCAACGCGGCAATGAAGGCAGCCTCCGAGGGCGCTATGAAGGGCATCCTGGGCTACACCGAGGAGCCTCTGGTCTCCAGCGATTTCCGCGGCGATGACCGCTCCAGCATCTTCGACGCGCTCTCCACACTGGTGCTGGGAGACAACTTCGCCAAGGTGATCTCCTGGTATGACAACGAGTGGGGTTACAGTGTGCGCGTGGGCGACCTGATCCACTACATCGCCAGCAAGGGTCTCTAAGGGCAGTCTCTGCCGCAGGTCGCCGGTCCTTTTCCGGAAAGGAGTGGCTATGAACAAGAAGACCATCGAGGATGTGGATGTCGCCGGCAAGCGTGTGCTTTGCCGGGTGGACTTCAACGTCCCGCTGAAGGACGGCGTCATCACGGACGACCGGCGCATCCGCGCCGCCATCCCCACCATCCAGTATCTGGTGGATCACGGGGCGAAGGTCATCCTGTGCTCGCACCTGGGCCGCCCGAAAGGTCAGGTGGTGGAAGAGCTGCGCCTGAACCCGGTCGCGGCCCGGCTGGCCGACCTGATGGGGCGGCCGGTGACTAAGGTGGATGACTGTGTCGGCGAGGACGTGAAGAAGGCCGTCGCCGCTATGAAAGACGGGGACATCCTGCTCCTTGAGAACCTCCGGTTCCACAAGGAAGAGGAGAAGAACGACCCGGATTTCGCGGCGGAGCTGGCATCTCTTGCTGACATCTACGTCAACGACGCCTTCGGCGCGGCGCACCGTGCGCACGCCTCCACCGAGGGGGTCACGAAGCACCTGCCGGCAGTCTCCGGCTACCTGATGAAGAAGGAGCTGGACTACCTGAGCAAGGTGATCTCGGACCCGGAGCGGCCTTTTGTGGCCATCCTGGGCGGCGCGAAGGTGGCGGACAAGATCCCTGTCATTCAGAACCTGCTCTCCAAAGTGGACACGCTGATCATCGGCGGGGGAATGGCCTATACCTTCTTCAAAGCGCAGGGGCTGGAGATCGGAAAGTCCCTGCTTGATGAAGAAGGACTGGAGCTGGCCCGCAAGGCGCTGGAGGATGCGAAGGCGCGCGGTGTGAAGCTGCTTCTGCCGACGGATATCGTGGTGGCGGCGGAGTTCAACAACGACTCGCCGTCCCGCGTTGTGCCGGCGGACCAGATCCCGGCGGACATGATGGGACTGGACATCGGTCCGGAAACCCGCAAGGCGTTCGCCGAGGAGATCAAGTCCGCGAAGACGGTGTTCTGGAACGGGCCGATGGGCGTGTTCGAGATGCCGAACTTCGCGCACGGGACGCTGGCCATCGCGGAAGCCCTGGCGGCAAGCGGCGCGACAACCGTTGTCGGCGGAGGAGACTCAGCCGCCGCCATCGAGCAGATGGGTTATGCGGACAAGGTGTCGCACGTCTCCACGGGCGGAGGCGCAAGCCTGGAGTTCGTGGAGGGCCGGGAGCTGCCGGGTGTGGCCGCTCTGCTGGACAAGTAGGAGCGATCGCTTTCGATGAACGATGCCCTCTCCCCGGCCCGGGGAGAGGGTTTCTTTTGAGGGACGCGCCGCACGGCGGACGCGGGACCGGAAAGGAGCCAGAAAGACACCATGAGGACTCCGCTGATTGCGGGAAACTGGAAGATGAACAACACCCGTGCGCAGGCACGGGAGCTGATGGCAGCGCTCATTCCTCTGGTAAAGGGGCTTCAGGGCGTGGAGATCTGCGTATGCCCGCCGTTCACGGCGCTGGATGCCACGCTTCAGGCCATCGGCGATTCGGGCATCCGCCTGGGAGCTCAGAACACGTTCTGGGAGGAGAAAGGCGCGTGGACGTCCCAGATCTCTCCGGAAATGCTGGTCGAGGCCGGGTGCACTTATGTTATCATCGGCCACTCGGAGACGCGGGGGCGCTTCGGGACAGTGGACGAGACGCTGGCCTCGCGGTTGGGCTATTTCGGAGAGACGGACGCCACCATCAATGCCAAGGCAAAACTGGCCCTGGCAAAGAGGCTCGTGCCGATCATCTGCTGCGGGGAGACCATTGACGAGCGTAGGGCCGGGAAGACAGACGAGGTGGTGAGAGGACAGATCCGCGCCTGTCTGGAGGGTCTGACGCCGGAGCAGATCGCCGGGCTGGTGATCGCCTATGAGCCCGTGTGGGCCATCGGCACGGGAGAGGTGTGCGAGTCGGGAGAGGCGGACCGCGTCTGCGGGCTGATCCGCCAGACGGTGCGGGAGATGGCGGGCGATGCCGCCGCGGACTCCGTGCGCGTGCTCTAT
>CALCJH010000425.1 GCA_937967775.1 uncultured bacterium
CTCTGTTCCCAGCGGCCGTGCCTGCGACCGAGGAGGACTGGTTTACCGAGTATCTGGCGATGATCCTGGCGGTGCGCGTGGTGGACTCGCTGGACGAAGCCATCCGGCACATCAACCACTATGGCTCTAAGCATTCGGAAGCCATCATTACAAGAGACTTCGAGTCTGCGCGCAGGTTCGAGAACGAAATAGATGCGGCGGCAGTCTATGTAAATGCGTCCACTCGTTTCACCGACGGCTTCCAGTACGGGCTGGGCGCGGAGATCGGCATCAGCACCCAGAAACTGCACGCGCGGGGACCAATGGGCCTGGAGGAGCTGACCACCTACAAGTATGTGGTCTACGGGGACGGCCAGATCCGGAGTTAGCGGACGGACTTGGGCGCGTATGGCATTATGGGCGGTACTTTCGACCCGGTCCACTTCGGCCACCTGCTGATGGCGGAGCGGGCGCGGGAGGAGTTCGGTCTCCAACGGGTGATATTCGTGCCCGCCGGAGCTCCGGCCCACAAGCCTGCCTGGCGCGTGACAGAGGCGCAGCACCGCTGGAACATGGTCTGCCTCGCGATCGGGGACAACGCGTGTTTCGAGGCGTCGCGGATCGAGATTGACCGCCCCGGCCCGACATATTCCATAGACACCGTACGGGAGTTCCGCCGGCTTTGGCCGGAGGATGAACCTTACTTCATTGTGGGAATGGATACTGTGGGGGAGATTGCCGGATGGTACCGGGCGGAGGAGTTGGTCCATTTGACACAGTTCATTGTGGCGTGCCGCCCGGGCTGGGACTGCAACCCGCGGGAGGTTCTTCCCGCAGACTTTCCGGCCCGGTTGCATCTGGTCGAAAGCCCGTTGATGGAGATCTCTTCCACAGATATCCGGGAACGTGTCCGCCGGGGCAAAAGCATCCGCTACACCGCTCCGGCTGCTGTGGTGGACTACATTCAGGCGAACAATCTTTACAGGGATGGGGATGACTGACTGGCGCAAAAAGCTGCTGTGGGGTCTTGTTGTGGTGGGAGCTCTGGCGATGGCGGCCGCCGGGGCGGCCCTCCGACTGGTAAGTGAAAAGCTGGACACCTCCGCTTCGCGCCTGGTGCTGGAGCGTCCGTTCGCCGGCAGGGACATCATCTACATCCTTGTGCTTGGGGAGGACGATACTCACAGCAAGGACCCGTCCGTGCGGGGCCGCACGGACACCATACTCGTGGCGGCGGTGGACCTGAAGAACCGCAGAGCGCAGGGTATCAGTATTCCGCGCGACACGCGGGTGCAATTGCCCGGACGCACCTCCTACGAAAAGATCAATGCCGCATATGTGCACGGCGGAGCTCAGGCCTCGGCGCAGGCGGTGGCGGACTTGCTTGGCGTGCCCATCCACTACTATGTGAAGACCAATATCGAGGGACTTAAGAATCTTGTGGACCTGCTCGGCGGGGTCGAGATAGACATCGAGAAAGATATGCGCTACGTGGACCGCCGGGGCGGCCTGTATATCAATCTGAAGAAAGGTTACCGCCACCTGGACGGGGACAAAGCGCTGCAGTATGTCCGCTTCCGGCATGACCGGATGGGCGATCTCTCCCGCATCCAGCGTCAACAGAAGTTCCTTCGTGCGCTGGCGCGGCGCGTCACGGCCCCGGAGAACTGGACCAAACTTCCGCAGTCCATGGACGAGATTCTCGCCCATGTGGAGACGAACCTGAGCGCAAGGGAGATCCTGGCGCTGGTGAGGCTCGCGAAGGACATTCCCGAGGATGCCGTCAAAACAGCGACCCTGCCCGGCGCACCCGCGAACATCGGTGGGATCAGCTACTATATTCCGGCTACGGACGAGATCCCAGCGCTTGTCGCCGAGATGCTGAAATTCGAAGCTCCCAAGCCTACTGTGGCCGTGTTGAACGGATCCGGTGTGGCCGGTTCGGCGGAGCGTCTGGCGGAAGTGCTGCGTGGAGCGGGCTATCGCGTGACGAAGACCGGAAACGCCAGGCGGTTCGACTATGAGCGGTCGGTGGTGCTGGCGCGGGATCCCGATGATGTTCAGACCCTGGCGATTGCAGAGCTGCTGAACTGCCGGCCGGACCGGCTGGAGGCGGACGCGAAGTATCCGGCTGACGCCAGAGTCGTCGTCATCGTAGGCCGTGACTACTATTGAGACGAAGCCCTGAATGTGAGCCGAACAATGCCCTCTTTATCGTCCAAGCTCCCTGCGGAACAGAAGTTGAAGCTGATCCTGGATTCTCTGGAGGAGAAAAAGGCCATCGCTCCGGAGGTGGTGGATCTGACCGGCCGGACTTTGGTGGCGGATTATTTCGTGGTGACGCACGGAACGTCGGATGTGCACATCCGGGCCCTTTCGGATGCGGTAGTCGAGGCCATGGAGGAAAAGGGGGGCCAGCGGGCCCGGCAGGAGGGAGATTACCACGCCAACTGGGTGTTGCTGGACTACGGCGACGTGGTGGTTCACATCTTCACTGCTGAAGCGCGGGCGATGTACGATCTGGACTCTCTGTGGAGGACCATGGAAGAGCGCCGGGGAGACGTGAGCCAGGACTGATGCGGGACGAGCCTGCGGCGGAGGAGTTCCAAAAGCTTCTCAGAAGCGCCGTGGTCTTCCTGCGAAGGGGAGACCTGGAGAGCGCTGAACACGCCAGCCGGCAGGCCATCGAGATCGGGGGAGAAGCGCCGGAGGCATTGGAGCTTCTGGGGGATGTTCTTGCTGAGCGCGGCCAACGCGAAGCGGCGATGGACGCGTATCGCCGGGCATTCACATCGAATCCATCTCTGGCGTCTGCCGAGACCAAATATGCAAAACTGGTCCTCGCCGCCACCGAGGCTGCCAGACAGGCCGAAGAGCTTCAAACTGTTCTGGCATCTGCCGGAGAGGCTCCCCGGCCACTTGGCAGGAGTGCAGCGGTCGCGTGTCTTGCTTCGGCAGCGTGGCCGGGGCTGGGGCAATGGTATAACGGAGAGATTGCCAAGGCGGCCATTCTCGCGGGCGCGTTCGGGCTGGTGATGGTTGTGTTGCTTCTGACCGGCGATTTCTTCCGCATCCTGACTCTGTTGACGCTGGGCTTTTCGCCGGTGGCGGGAAGGGTGGCTCCTGAGCGGGTCAGTCTGATCTCCTGGCTCCTCTGGGGTGGTGCAGGGTGCGCGTGGTTGTATGCTGTCATAGACGCATGGGTGCGGGCGCACCGGACTGTCCGCTCCCCGGCTGCCAGCCACTACACGGAGCCGGACTTCTGAGTTGAGCACGAGCGATGGAGAGGGCCGCGATCCTGTGTTCCCTTCGAGAAAAGGGAGCCGAGCGTTGCCCCTGCCGCCTGTGCGGCAGTCGCCGGGAAAGCTGCGGGTGCGCGCTTATGCGCTTAGCGCCGCCGGGCGGAGACTCGCCAACGAGGACGCTTTCGTCTGCGTCGTGGATCCTCCGTCGCCGGAGTGGGTGCAGGGTCTTTTCATAGTCGCGGATGGGATCGGCGGGAGGCAGAATGGCCAGATCGCCAGTTCCGTCGCCGTGCGTGCTGCCCGGGAGGCTGTGCTGGGAGCCGAAGGACTTTTCTCGCCTGAACGTGCCCGGGAGGCATTGCTGGAAGCGTTCCGCCGGGCGGACCAAGATGTCTACGAAGTCTCCCGGACCGATCCTCTGCTGGATGGAATGGGAACCACCCTGACGATGGCGCTACTGGCACAGAGACGTCTATTCGTGGCCAGTCTGGGGGACTCCCGCGCCTATCTGCATCGGGGGCGCAGGCTGGTGCAACTGACCGACGATGACTGGATGCGGACGTCCGCGGAAGCGTTGCCACCCGGTGGTGACGGGGTTCCCGATCAGGGTCTGACCGTCGTGACACGTGCGGTGGGATGGGGCGATGACGATCTGGCCCCTCAGACCACGCAGGTCGAGGTGGGAGCGGATGACCTGATCCTGGTGTGCACGGACGGTCTCTGGGACGCTCTGAGCGAACGGCAGATCGAGGAGGCCCTTCATCGGCACGGCAAGCGTCCGGACGTGTGTGTCCGTAGGATCGTCCAGATGGCGGCAGCTCGCCCGGATGCGGACAACGTGACGGCAATTCTGGCCCGCGTGGAGCAGACGTGAGAGGGTGGGGCACTCTCTTGTAAGGCGGCTCCGTTTGTGTTGACAGTGCCTTCCGGCGGTGTTAGAATAACAGCGCCGGGGGGATGGCGTGGGGATGTGGCGGAACTGGTAGACGCGCTGTCTTGAGGGGGCAGTGAGCTTGCTCGTGAGAGTTCAAATCTCTCCATCCCCACCAGTTTTGAAGCCGTGTCCGCCGGGACCCGGGCTCATTGCGGGCGATTAGCGCAGTGGGAGCGCGCCTCGTTCACACCGAGGAGGTCACTGGTTCAAATCCAGTATCGCCCACCATTATCTTTCCTCACCGCAGCAAGGCGGTGGAGCCGGACAGACTGAGGTGCGGTTTTTTTGGCGCGGGAGCACATCAGTCGAGATGGCGCGACCGGACAGAAGACCGCATCAGTCCTGTCAGGCAGGGCGTGCGGGAGTAGTTCAGTGGTAGAGCGTCAGCTTCCCAAGCTGAATGTCGCGGGTTCGAATCCCGTCTCCCGCTCCAGTTTGCAGCCCTGAAGCCCGGCGGGCCGGGGCTAAAGAGTCGCAAAGAGGCGGACTGAGAGTTGTGGTCCGCCTCTCCCGTTCTCTCTTTTGCGGGGCGGCGTAGCCAAGTGGTAAGGCAGGGGCCTGCAAAGC
>CALCJH010000426.1 GCA_937967775.1 uncultured bacterium
CTCCCGGAAGCATCCTTCGCGAATGGCATTTTCCAGCCTGGCGACGGCTTGCGCCTGATCAGTTGTCAGAGCAAAGGGGGATTGGGAGCCGGCAGCTTCCTCAGCCGGTCTGCGGAGCACCGGGTGGAGCTCCTCTCGGAGCAGCCCCGCTTTTACCAGCTGGGCAAGCCGCGAAGCTGCGGAGGGATGCTGGCTCAAGATCTCTGAACGAGAGACAGGGGTGCCGGTCTCCAACAGATAGGTCAGAAGGGCCGCCTGCGATGGACGGCGATTCCGGTTGGCGTCAATCCAGCTCCTGGCGGCGTCCACGTGCGGAACGCTGTAGACCCGCTCGGTCTTCGGCGTGGACCCGGGGTGGAGGATCTCGGCCTCTTCCGCGATCAGGCCATGCTTGCGCAGGCCTGCCAGGGCCCTGTGCGCCGCATCTCTCCCGAACTTCCTTGCCAGTGCCGCTACACTGATGGGGCCGTAGCCGGTCAGAAAGTCCAGCAATTCGGCTGTCGCGCCGCGGACTCCCTCCGGCCGGTGTTCACAGACGGCCCGCACCCGGCGCTGGATGCGTCCCCGGAGCGCCGGGGGCATCATCAGCCGCAGGCAAGATCCCACAGGAGCGCACCAGTGCTGCGCCATCCATCTGGCAAGCTCCACGCGCTCGTCGGGGATATCGGATGTTTCCACTCGTCCGATGGCTGCGCGCACGCGAGGGACGTCGGGTTCCGGCAACATTTCTACCAGATACCCGATGCGCACCAGATTCTGAAAGGGAACGAGCAGGCAGGCCCCCGGGCGGACGCCGGCGAAATGCTCCGGGATCTCGTAGGTGTAGGTCTCGGTCAGGGCGCCTCTCTCGGTAAGAATGGCGACCCTTGCATACAACCTACAGGCCCGCCTCCCGCCGCAACATGTCGGCCATATCGGTCCGCTCCCAGGGCACGTCCAGATCGGTCCGGCCAAAATGTCCGTATGCCGCCGTCCGCTCGTACATCGGCTGACGCAGGTCCAGGTGCTTGATGATGGCCTGGGGAGTCAGATCGAAATAACGCGTGATGAGAGCCGAGATGCGCTCATCGGCCACCTTGCCCGTGCCGAAAGTGTCTACGACGACGTTCATCGGTTCCGCCTCGCCGATGGCGTAGGCCACCTGGATCTCGCAGCGGTCTGCCAGGCCCGCAGCGACGACGTTCTTGGCGATGTAGCGCATCATGTAAGCCGCGGAACGGTCCACCTTGGTGGGATCCTTGCCGGAGAATGCCCCGCCCCCGTGGCGGCCCATGCCGCCGTAAGTGTCCACGATGATCTTACGTCCCGTCAGGCCCGTGTCACCGTGCGGCCCGCCGACAGTGAAGCTGCCAGTCGGGTTCACAAAGTACTTGGTCCTGTCGTCCAGCAGCTCAGGGGGGACGATCGGCTTGATGACCCGCTCGATGATATCCTCCCGGATGGTGGACTGCGGGATCGCGGGATGGTGCTGAGCGGAAACCACGATCTTGTCTATGCGTACAGGGCGGTAGCCCTCATACTCCACGGTGACCTGCGTCTTGCCGTCCGGACGCAGATAGTCCGGCGAACCGCTTCGCCGGACCGCACTGAGCTGGCGCGCCAGCCGATGCGCCAGCATAATGGGCATCGGCATCAGCTCGGGTGTCTCTGTGCAGGCGAACCCGAACATCATTCCCTGGTCGCCCGCTCCTCCGGTATCCACCCCTTGTGCGATGTCCGGAGACTGCTCGTGAACGCTGATCAGCACCCCGCAGGTGGCTCCGTCTATGCCGAAGTCCGGATCGGTGTAACCTGCGCGTTGAAGGGTCCGGCGCACGATGGAGGGTATGTCCACATAAGTGCTGGTGGTGATCTCTCCCGCCACCAGCACCAGACCGGTTGTCAGAAGCGTCTCGCAGGCCACTCGCGACAGAGGATCCCCTGTCAGCAGAGCATCCAGAACCGCGTCCGAGATCTGGTCCGCCAGCTTGTCCGGATGGCCTTCCGTGACGGATTCACTGGAAAAAAGATACCGCTTGTCCACTTCCTGCAGTCTCCTTCCGGGCGGGTGGCCTCCTCGGTCTCGCCAGCGTGAAGGACCGCCCTCCCTATCTACGTCATCCTCGCTGGAGGAACCTCTCGCGGATGAACGTCAACAAATGTTCAGCAATCTCCTGCTTGCTCATCAAGGGGAGAGGATGATCCTCGCCGCCACGAGTCAGAAACCGCACCTTGGACGGGCCGGGCCCGAACGGCTGCTCGCCTTCTCCCGCGCTGTTCGCGACGATCATATCCAGGTTCTTGCCTTCTAGCTTCTGCCGGGCATTGGCGACCAGGTCCTCCGTCTCCAGCGCAAAGCCCACCAGAATCTGGTTCTGTTTCTGACGGCCCATCTCCGCCAGGATGTCCGGGGTCTGATGCAACTCCAGCGTTCTGCGCTCGCCCTCCTGCTGTGGCTTTTTCAGCTTTCGCGGGGATTTCACGGGCGAAAAGTCGCTTACGGCGGCCGCGCTGATCAGGACCCGGCAGGATCCGAAATGATTCCGCACCGCCTCCAGCATCTCCGACGCAGTTTGCACCCGCACCAGCCGGGCGACATCCGGAGGCTGCATCTCCGTGGGGCCGGTCACCAGGGTGACTTCGGCGCCCCGTTCCTGAGCCGCGGCTGCGATGGCAAAACCCATGCTGCCCGTGGAGTAGTTGGAAAGATAGCGGACAGGATCTATAGGCTCGCGCGTGGGACCGGCGGTGATGAGGACCGGCACATCCTCCCAGTCGTGCTGGGCTGCGCCCAGAAGCAGCCGTTCCACCGCCTCCAGGATCCGCTCCACCGGCGCCATCTTCCCCACGCCTTCATACCCGCAGGCCAGTCTACCCTCCACGGGATCAACAAAGTGGTAGCCCATATTCCGCAGGCGGTCCACATTGGCGATGACAATGGGGTTCGTCCACATATGCGTGTTCATCGCCGGAACCAGCAGCACCGGACAGGGCGCGGCCATGGCCAGAGTGCTGACGATCTCATCCGCAATGCCGTTGGCGATTTTGCCGATGATGTTGCCCGTTGCTGGAGCGATGACAAGTAGGTCTGCGTTCTCCACCACCGCAACGTGCGCGACGGTGCGCTCTTCGATCTCGTCAAAGACGCCCGTCATAGGGGTGTGTCCGGTCAAGGCGCGGAAAGTGGCAGGGCCGACGAAGTGAACAGCGCTGGGTGTCATCGCCACGTGCACGTCGGCTTTCAGCGCGGCAAGAGAGCTCGCCAGCTCTGCGGCCTTGTACGCTGCGATGCTTCCAGTGACTCCCAGGACAACGCGCTTGCCTTCTAGACTTCGAAAACTCATGATGTTTTCACGATTCTGAGGTGTTCGGCCCGCAGGATGGCCCTGAGATCCTCCGCTGCCCGCTCCGTGGAGTCGTGGATGATGAGGTAATCGTATTCCGAGGCGGCTTTCATTTCACGGCGCGCTTCGGCCAGCCGGCGTCTGAGAGATTCTTCCGTCTCTGTGTTCCGTCCTTTCAGCCGCCGCTCCAGCTCTTCCAACGAAGGCGGGGCAAGAAATACCAGCACCGCCTCCGGCGCCGCCTTCCGGACCGAGACTCCGCCCTGCACGTCTATGCGCAAAATGACGTCCAGCCCCCGCGCGGTCTGCTCTTCCACGAACCTCCGCGGCGAGCCGTAAGAGTGCCCGAACACCTCGGCGCTCTCAAGGAGCTCCCCCGCCTCCTGCATGCGGCGAAACTCCTCGACACTCACAAACTCGTAATCTACCCCGTGCTGTTCGTCTGGCCGGGGTGGGCGGGTGGTGCAGGTGACCAGACGGACGCAGCCCGGCGTCGTCTTCAGAAAATACTGCAGCAGAGTGTCCTTGCCGACTCCCGATGGGCCGGAAAGGACGACAATGAGACCGCCCGTCCGGCTAAGCGTCCTGGGCTCCCTCATCCGGAGAGTCGTGCACCGGTCCGGGTTGCCCGAGCCGCTTGGTGAGGGTTTCTCTGGCCAGTCCTGAGACGATGATCTGACCGCTGTCTGCGAAAATGACGCTGCGCGTCCGGTGGCCCTGGGTGGCGTCAATCAGGCG
>CALCJH010000427.1 GCA_937967775.1 uncultured bacterium
ACGGAACGGTCATGGTCAAGCGGCTGTCCATCTACCTCATCCTGATCGCCTATGCTGTGCTTGTGGCCTACCCGCTTGCCTGGGTGGTCATCGCAAGCCTGCGCAGCTCCTCCGAAATCAGTCAGGATCCGTGGGGGCTGCCGCAGCAGCCTCGCTGGGAGAACTATGTCAAGGCCTGGCTGGGCGACACCCTTTCCGGCGATCTGGGGCTGGCTCAGGCTTTCCTGAACAGCGCGGTCGTGACCGTGGTCAGCATGGTGTTCCTGCTGTTGATCAGCGCGATGGCGGCCTACGTACTGGCCCGGTTTGTGTTTCCCGGCTCCGGGGTGCTATATAACGTCTTCCTGTTCGGGATGATGTTCCCGGTGTTTCTGGGTGTCATTCCGCTGTATCTCCTGCTGAACCGTATGGGCGTGCTGAACACGTATGCGGGCCTGATCGTCGCCTACGTGGCGTATTCCCTCTCGTTCACCATCTTCATTCTCACGGGGTTCTTCAAGACGTTGCCTGGCGAGCTGGCGGAGGCGGGAGCGATTGACGGATGCTCCCGGTGGGGCATCTTCTGGAGGATCATGCTGCCGCTCGCGCGTCCCGGCCTGATCACAGCCGGCATCTTTGATGCCATCGGGCTATGGAACGAGTATCCACTGGCGCTGGTCATCATGACCGAGAACGATCGCATCACCCTGCCGCTTGCCATCGCCAACATGGCTCAGAAGCAGCACTATCAGACGGACTGGGGCGCTCTGTTCGCCGGGCTGGTCATCGTGATGGTGCCCACGCTTCTGGGCTACATCCTGTTCCAGAGGCGCATCACGGCGGGGCTGACGGCGGGAGCGGTAAAGGGCTAGACAAGACCTGGGAGATCGAAGGGGTGGCAAACGCCCCCGGCAGGGATCGAACCTGCGCTTCGGGCTCCGGAGGCCCGCGCTCTATCCACTGAGCTACGGGGGCGCGCGCCGCAAGCGGCAACAGCCATTATACGGAAAGCCGCCCCGCTCGTCAACGCGGAGCGCCGGAAGGTCCGTGCGGCTCCGGCACCTGTTCCTCTACCTGCCGCTGCAGATCCGAGTCCATAAAGTGCTCCATCCGGTCCGCCGGGGAGTGCAGATGGTCGTCCGGCAGGGGCAGGTGTTTGGCCAGGTAGGCCTCCCACAACCTGTGCCGGTGCACCAGCCTGGAGGCTCGTTCCTCGCCGCTGGCGGTCAGACGCACGCTGTCCCCCGACTTCACAAGCAGACCGGCACGCCGTAGCAGCCAGAGTGCCACACGCGATACGACTCCGCCGCCAGCCGCCTCCAGCGCGCCCGATGCCGTCAGCGATGCTCTTGCCCCGCTCTCCTGCCAGCGATAGGCCAGCCCCAGCAGGTCTTCGCCGGATATCCGCAGTCCCAGCCTCACCTGCGCAAGCCTGCGTGCCACAATGCCGTATCGCGGCGCAAACAGAACAGCCAGCATGAACAGTCCGCCGGCCACCACCGAGGCCATCCCGGCAACGGGCGCGTCATAGACCGCAGCGATGTTCCTTCCCAGGATGGCGATGAGGATTCCGGTGGCCGCGGCGATGAGCGTCATCCAGTGCAGCCGGTCTGTCAGCAGAAACGCCGTGGCCGCCGGTGCGATGAGCATTGCCACCACCAGGATGGAGCCGACCGCCTCGAACGCAGCCACCGTGAAAGCTGCCACCAGCCCCATCAGCAGGTAGTGAACCCGGTCCGCATTGATGCCCAGAGTGGTGGCCAGCTGAGGGTCGAAGCTGACGATCTTCAGCTCTTTCCAGAACAGCACAACGAAGACAACGGTCGCCAGGAAGACTGCGCTCAGGGTGACGGCGACGCGTGGAACCTCCATCCCCGCAATGTTCCGGGTGTCCAGTGCGGCCGACTCCAGCACGCCGTAGAGCACGCATCCGGGATCCAGGTCCACGTGACTGGCCACCCGTGTGATCATCACCACACCCAGCGCGAACAGCGATGTAAACACCACGCCCATGGCCGCGTCTTCCGGCACATTCGCATAGCGGTGGATGAGATGGGTCAGGAGGACGGTCAGCAGGCCGGCGACCAACGCCCCAAGCAGCATCGGGAAAGGTTCGCGCGTGTTCGTCAGTATGAACGCCAGAGCCAGCCCCGGCAGCACAGCGTGGGATATGGCGTCTCCCAGCAGGCTCATCCTGCGAAGCACAAGGAACGTCCCCAGCAGAGCACCCGTCACATTGACCATAGCCATCGTGGCGATGATCCAGAAGACGATTGCGTCCATTCCGAAAACGGTATCCATCAGCGTCCCTCCCCGGCGACGCCTTCCAGCGGATGGACGGATGCGGGAACCCGGTCTTCCGGCCAGCGGCCCTTCTGTTTCAGCCGATCTTCCAGTTGATGCAGCATCTCCGGGGGCAGAATGTGCTCCAGCTCGTCTGCGTCACGGTCCACGTGGTCGGCGGCGATGGACGCCTGCTCCACCAGGTACAGCTCCCAGAGCCGGTGCGCCCGCACCACGTCCAGGGCCCTCTGCAGGCCGAGGTCCGTCAGCGTCCACCTACCGTCCGTTGTCCGGCGGACCTCGCCGCGCGCTTCGGCCCGCCGCAGGAGCTTCAACGCATCAGCCACGCCCCAGCTGCGCTTGCCGGCCACGTCCTCTGCGGTAACAGCAGAGTCAGGTGCTTCCTCCACCAGCTCATACAGAGACCGCAGTAGATTCTGCCGGGCCACGCGCTCCTGCATCCGGAGTCTTCGCAGGACTCCCGCAGCGATTCCCCGGCGCGGAGCCGCGAACATCGAGAACAGACAGACTGCTGCCGCTGCCAGCACGATGACCGGCCCGGTGGGCATCCCTTCCCGGATGGAACTGACGTAGGTGCCGGCGATTGCGCTTCCCAGCCCGATGACTCCTGAGAGAGGAAGGAGAGCGGCAAGCCGGTCCGTCCAGAACCGCGCCGCCACGCCCGGGATGATCAGCATGGCTGCCATCAGGACCACCCCGACCGCCGGCAGCCCGATCACCGTTGCCGCCACCAGAAGCGTCATCATCAGGATGTCCAGCGCCGGAACAGGCCACCTCTGCACTGCCGCGAAGCCGGGGTCGAAGCTCAGAAGCAGGAACTCCTTCTGAAACAGCCAGACCAGAAGCAGGATGTTCGCGGATGTCACGGCGATCAGAAGTAGGTCCTGACTGATCAGTCCCGCGGTCTTGCCCAGCAGGAATCCCTCCAACCCTGCGTGCGCGCCGCTCGGGTCGCGCTGCACGGCGGATGTGAGGACGATCCCCAGCCCGAAAAAGACGCTCAAAACTAGCCCGATGGCGGCATCCTGGCGCGTGCGCGTGCTCTGGCGCAGCCAGGTGATGACCATCGCCCCCAGCACGCCGGAGATCAGCGCTCCCATCAGCAGCGAGAAGAAATGCCGCTCCCTCGCGATGAGATAGGCTAGCGCAATCCCGGGCAGGGCGGCGTGGGCCACAGCGTCGCCGAACAGAGACCGTCTGCGAAGGACCGCGTAGCTGCCTATGACGGCTGAGCAGATGCCCAGCAGGCCGGATCCGGCCAGCACCATCACCGTGTTGTAGGGCAGGCCGGCCGATGCGCAGGCGGCCTGCACCCAGCCCAGCAGGCGATCGGCTCCAACAAGGGCGAACAGGACCGCCTGAAGCGTCGCCAGAGCCAGAACCGCAAGCCACGGAGCAGGTCCGGACATAGCCTTAGACGCTCCTTCTCTGCACAGCGTCCGCGGCCTGCTCCAGCAGCGGCAGGCGGCCGCCGTAGGTATTGCGCAGGTTCTCCTCTGTGAAGACCTCCTCGATGGGCCCGTGCGCCACAACGCGCATGTTCAGCAGTACCACGTGGTCGAAGTATTCCCGGACCGTCTGCAGACTGTGGTGCACCACCACGACGGTCCTGCCGTGGCTGCGCAGCTCCTGGAGGATTGCGAGGATTGCCTGCTCCGTGGCGGCGTCCACGCCCGCGAAGGGCTCGTCCATGAAGTAAAGCCGGGCCTCCTGGGCAAGAGCCCTTGCAAGAAACACTCTCTGCTGTTGACCACCCGAAAGCTGGCTGATCTGGCGTCCCGCGAAGTCCTGAAGCGCCACCTTGCGCAGGCAGTCCATCGCCGCCTCGCGATCTTCACGCCCAGGCCGCCGGAACCATCCCAGCCTGCCGTACCGCCCCATCATCACCACGTCCAGCACGCTCACCGGAAAGTCCCAGTCCACGGACTCGCGCTGCGGGACATAGCCAATCAGAGATAGCTGTTTTTCGATCGGCCTGCCGTAAACCTCCACTCTGCCGCTTGCGCGCGGCACCAGACCGAGCGCCGCCTTGATCAGCGTGCTCTTGCCCGCCCCGTTGGGGCCGATGATGGCGATCAGGCGTCCTTCTGGCAGCTGCAAGTCAATGTCCCAGAGGACGGGGCGCCTCTGATAGGCCACCGTCATGTCGTGGATCTCCAGCGGCGGCGCATCCACCGCCACCGCGCCCTGCGCTAAGGCCTTCTCCTGCGTTGCCGTCATATTCAGCCTCTTGCTTGTGCTATCTCAGAGACCGGACGATGGTGTCCACGTTGTGCCGTACCATCCCGGTGTATGTTCCCTGCGGCGTGCCTTCGGCGCCCATGGCATCCCCGAACAGCTCCCCGCCGATTCGCACCTGATGTCCGAGCGCCCGGCACCCCTCGATAAGCGCCTGCACGTTCTTTGGTGAGATGGTGGACTCCACGAAAACGGCCTTCACACCCCGCTCTGCCAGGAACCGCGCCAGATCGTTGATGTCCCGCACGCTCGCCTCGCTCTCCGTGCTGAGTCCCTGAATGCCGCGCACCTCGATGTCATAGGCCTGGCCGAAATACCCGAAAGCGTCGTGAGCCGTCACCAGCACCCGGCGCGTGCGAGGAATGGTCGCGATCTGCTCTTTGCAGTATCGATGCAGGTCCGCGAGCTCTGCAAGATATCGGCGGGCATTCTCTTCGTAGGCCTGTGCATTTTCAGGGTCGGTTTCCTTCAGGGTGTCCGCAATCCTTCGTACCACCAGTTGCCAGAGGGAAACATCGAACCAGATGTGCGGGTCCAGAGCCCCTTCAGGGGTCCGGCGCAGCCGCTCTTCCGGCAGACTCTCGCCCACCGCAACCACCGGTTTGTGCTTTCCCAGCCGGGAAAGCACCTCCCCCATCCGTCCTTCCAGATGCAGGCCGTTGTAGAATACGGCGTCGGCGTGCGCAAGCAGTCGGATGTCCCGCTCCGTTGCTTTGTAAAGGTGCGGATCCACCCCCGGGCCCATCAGAGCCCTCACGTCACCCAGCTGCCCGGCCACGTTGCGCGCTGCGTCCGAGATCATCCCTGTCGTGCAGACAATTCGCAGCCGCCCGTCGTCGCGCCAGGACGTGTCTTTGCCGCATCCCGCCAGCAGCCAGGTGCACAGCAGCAGGATTGAGCCGATTCTCAGCGGTGTCACCGACATCCTCCGCTTTTCAGTCGAACCTCACGCCGTATCCGATGCCCGCAAGCAGGGAGGGCCCCGTCCCGTCCAGCCCCCGTCCCGCGAAAAGGTCCCATTGCGTCCTGCTGCCCACCGCGAGGCTGACACCCCACGTCATCATCGGCTGCCATCGGGAGCCTTCGGGAAAGTCGGCGTATAGCTCGCCGTACCAGGCCATTCCCGAACGCAGGGCCCCTCCTACGGACAGCCACAGAATGCCGTTCCATCTGCGGCTGTTCTCCCGATACAGGCGCGAGGCTCCCGCATTGACCAGCAGGTAAATGCCTCCCACATCCCTTTCCGCGGCAAGCCACGCTCCGTAGTCGCTCCGACCTTCCGACTCCCTTTCTGACCCCGAGGGCAGCGTTGCGAAGAAAGTCAGGGCGTGCGGAATCCTGGCATCATCGCCGCTCAGGCGGATTTTGCCTCCGATGCTTACGTCGCCCGACTCCCTTGCTCCGTCGGAGGCCCAGCTCCAGCCGGGAGCCTCGACCCTCAACTCTGCCCTTCGCGTCAGGCCGTGTCTCACCAGCAGGTTCGGCGCAAGCCACCAGTGCCCTTCTCCGTGGCGCTCTTTCAAGTATTCCCAGAGGGTCTCGATCTGGATGCTGCCCGGCGGTACGATCGCCGCGCTGTCCGGACGATCCGTCACGATGGGGTCGTCGGCCGCTGAGCACACCGTTGCGATAAAGAGCAGCAGTAGGAGAACGCTTGCGTTCACATTTGCCTTCCTCTCTCCAGTGCCTTCGCAATGATGAGTTCCGCTTCCTCCGGCGCGAGCCGGGCAGCGTTGCCAGATGTCTGAACCGTTATCGGTCCGCCGCCCTCTTCTCGCAAAACCCGGACTCGTCCCCCCGGGGCGATCCCAGCCCGCCCGAGACGGCGAAGCAGACCCGGACAGGAGTCGTCCACGCTCTCAACGACAGCGAGTGTCCCGTGTTCGAACGCCGTGAGCGGCTTCCCCGTTCGGGCGCGGACTGATCCATCACGCGCGGGGATGGGATGTCCGTGCGGATCGAATACCGGATCTCCAAGCATCGCCGCGATCCTCTCCTCCAGCCTTTCTGAAATGTGATGCTCCAGGCGCTCCGCCTCCTCGTGCACCTCGTCCCAGGAGAACCCCATCGTCCTGCAGAGCCAGGTCTCGATCAGGCGGTGATGGCGCAGCATCTGGAGGGCCGCCGTGCTGCCGGACTCGGTCAGGATGAACCCGTGATACGGCCGGAGCGACACCAGCCCGCGA
>CALCJH010000428.1 GCA_937967775.1 uncultured bacterium
GGGCATCATTCCCATCCTGGGGCTGGACGTCTGGGAGCACGCCTATTATCTGAAGTATCAGAACCGGCGGGCCGACTATATCAGCGCCTGGTGGAACGTGGTGGACTGGGGAAAGGTGGAGGAGCGGTATTACCGCGCCCTCCACGGTCAGGGCTAGTCCAGGACGGAGGCTTGCGGCAGCAGGAGCTCCGCCAGCCTGACGAAATCTATCACACTCAATTCTTCCGCACGGCGGGCAGGGTCTATCCCCGCCCGCCGCAGTGCGTCTTCCACCTTTTCCTTAGGAAGGCCAAGCAGATCAGACAGGGGATTCACCAGGCGCTTGCGCCGCTGCGTGAAGGCAGCCCGGGCAAGCCCGAGTGCAGCGTTCTCAATCTCCGGGGCGAGTCCCGTTTCCCGCGGAGTCATCAGCAGCAGGACGGACTCCACCTCCGGCTCAGGATAAAAAAGATGGCGCGGCACGGGGAAGGCGACACGGGCTTCGGTGAACATCTGGCAGAAAACGGACAGGCTGCCATACTGCCGGGAGCCGGGGGAGGCAGATACCCGCTCCGCAACCTCCTTCTGCACCAGCAAAGCGATTCCCGAGATCGCCGTCCGGTGTTCCAGCAGACGCTCGATGATAGGGGTGGTGATGCTGTAAGGAATGTTCGCCACCAAGCGGACTGGCTGGTGGATGGAAGAGAGCAGGTCACAGAGGTCCAGTTTCAGGAAGTCGCCGTGGACAATGCGGACGTTGGCGCGCCCGGCCATCCGTTCAGAAAGCGCCTCCGCAAGGCGAGCGTCCACCTCGACAGCCGTGACGCGGGCCCCGGCAGCGGCAAGGGCGTCGGTCAACATTCCGAGCCCCCCACCGATCTCAAGACAGCTCTCGCCGGGCTGCACTCCGCTGGCGGAGACAATGCGGCCCGCTACCCCCCGGTCCGTCAGGAAGTTCTGCCCCAGCCTTCGGCTCGGACGGATCCCCCTGCTCGCGAGGAAACGGCGTACGGACGAAGGACTGGCGGGATTTACGGATTCGCTCACAGGGGGATTATGCCCCCGGCCCGCTACTGGAGACCGCGCCGGGGAGCAGGAATTCAGTCTTCGATGATGTGGACCACCACCGGCCGGCGGCCGAACCGCAGCGCCGCAGCGTAACTTTCGTGCCCCAGATCTATCTTGGCGCCCTTTATCGCGCTTCCCGTATCGCCGGCTACCGCGAAGCCGTAGCCCTCGATGTAGAGCTTCGTCCCAAGCGGAATGACGCGCGGGTCCACCGCCACCACACCCTTACCGGCTCGCATACCGGTGGAAGTCCGCCCGTTGGCGTGCGGACCGCAAGACCTGGGTCCCGGATCGTAAGCGGTGGCCGTCATAACCAAGACCTTCCGGCTGAAGAAGCCGCGGGAAGGAAGCGGAGAGCCCTTCCCGTAGAGCACCACTCGCGGCCTTGCGGGACGGATGATTTCCGAGGACAAACGCTCCTTCATGACCCGCTTGCCGTCAGCGTAGGTCAGACGATACGTCACCTTCTGCAGCCCGTCCTCTCCCGGATCCGACAGGCGGGAGTGGCCGGGACGGAGCAAGGTGGTCGCCTTCCGCACGGTCTTACGCGCGATCTGCTCCTGCACAGTCACCTCGCTGACCTCGATGCGCATTACGCGCGCCTTGAGGCCATTGGTCACAGGAACATCGGGGTCGGGGAAGACTTTATCATTGGGGCCGACGTAGACACCGGCTTCTTCCAGAGCTTCGCCAAGCGTCGCCGCCGTTGTTCTGATGCAGGCGGTCCGCCCGTCCACGAGGAGCGTGAATTCCCGCTCTTCCTGTGGGCCGGCCAGCAGGCCGTAGCCCGCTGTCGCCGCCGTTACTATCCCGGCTGCCACAACGGCCGCCAGGACCTTTTTCGCTTTCTGCCGTAAGTGCACGTCCAGTTCTGCCCACCTCCTTTGCCAGGTATTTCCCCGCCGGCCGTAAGCGTTCTCCCGCCACGGGCGAGTGTGGTCGCAGTTGGGAACGCAAGCCAGGGAACCGGAAGAATCGTCGGCGGACGGAGCCGGAACGGGGATGTGGGTTCAGTTGTGAGTGCCACGAGATAATACCACTTTTGCGCCAGAGTGTCAAATTCTCCCGGCCGCCCCCTGCCAGACCTGCTGGACGCGGCAAAGCGCTCCGCCTGCGGCTGTGCGAGAGAGGAGAGTGAAGTGAACGGGAAGAAGCGGAACCGGGCAGAGCTAAACGATGGAAGTCAGGACGCTGTACGGAGACGAAATAGACGCAGGGGCAGATGTGGCCACCACGGCCTTCGATTGCGAACCGGGGAGCTGGCGCGCGGGCTGGCATCGCACGGAGGAGCTTTGCGGTCCGGGGTCCATCTGGGGCGTCTATGAAGGCAGCCGTCTGGTGTCAAGCTGCGTCGCTCCCCCGCAGCGCGTGTTCGCGGGAGGCCGGTCCATTCAGGGAGGGTTTGTCGGTGGAGTGGCCACGTTGCCGGAAGACCGCCGCAAAGGCTATGCCGAAGCCATGCTCCGGGCCGCGCTCCAGGCATCCCGGGAGAGAGGCGTCCTCATCAGCTATCTCTGGCCCTTCTCATACCGCTACTACCGGAAGCTAGGATGGGAACTTGGCAACGACGGAGTGCTTGTGACTGTGACCGGCGACGTGGCGGCACGCATTGCCCCAGAGGGCGAAGCGCGAGACGTTTTGTTCGCCGACCTGAATAGCCTGATGGAGTTCTACACCTCTCAGGCGCGCCGCTTCAACGGGATGGGCGACCGTTCGCGCGAGTGGTGGCTCAGGTTCCTTGCAGAACGAACTCCACCAGAGGGTGATGCTGACGAGCCGGTCTTCGCGGGAGAGCTGAAGGCCACCGCCCTCTGGAGGGATGGCAGAATATCCGCCCTGATGCTGTGGCGTCCGGCCGAAGAAGAAGATGGCACTCTTCTGGTGAACGCCTCCGATACTCTCTATTCCGATGCCGGAGCACTGGGGAGCCTTCTTCGCGCTCTGCTTGAGCGTCTTCCCGGATGCGCAAAGATCAACTTCGGATGCGCGCCTTCCCGGTTCCCGCACTGCCTCTGGGATGAGCCGCGCGACGTCTCCCGCAGCCTGCGCTGCGGCGCGATGGCCCGGGTTCTGGATGTGGCAGGGTTCCTGCAGGCGACCGGCTGGGCACCGGGTGTGGAAGGACGCCTCAGCCTGAGGATCAGCGATCCGGTGTTCGGTGAGTATTCCGGCAGCTTCGAGGTATGCAACGGACAGGCGGTCCCGTGCCGCAACCCGGGACCGGGGCTGCATTGCACCATCCAGACGTTCACGCAGCTCGCCACCGGATATCTGCCGCCCGAAGAGGCTGTCGCACTGGGACGCATACAGGCGTCCGAGGCGCCAGCAGCCCGCCTGCTTTCGGCGGCATCAGGGGGTCTGACTGCCTTCCGGTCGCCGCAGGAACCGGGTTGACTCTGGCCCCATGGCGCACCCTGCCGCGGTTGACAGAGACCGCACCCGAAAGCTACAATCAGACCGCCTCGCTCGCAGGGGCCACCTAAGAATACGGGACGGCTGCATTGCCCAATTTCGCCATCAACTTCTACACCGAGCTTTACGGAGACATCCTTCGCAAAGGCCGCAAGACGGCCACCATACGTCTGGGAGACAAGTCTGGGAAGTATCAGCCCGGGCAGCTGGTCTGGATCACCGTGGGGCGGCGGTACGGACCGCGCCAGAAACTGTTCACCGCCATCATAGATGAAGTCACAGTCAAGCCCATCAGCGCGCTGACGCGCCGGGAAGTGGAGAAGGAGAATCCCGAGTTCCGTCAGATGGAAGATGTCTGCTCGCTGCTTTCCCGGATCTACGACCGCCCGGTAACGCCTCTGGATACGGTGACTGTGGTGATGTTCTCCCGCGTCGCAGAATAGACGTCCACCGCTCGAATTCAAGAGCACTCAAAAGGCCGGCCTCAGGCGAGGCCGGCCTTTTCTTAGTGCAGGCGCCTGAATCGCGTCAGGCTTTGCGCCTGCGCAGACCGAGCAGCGACACCAGCCCCGCCCCGAGAGCCAGCACGGAAGCGGGCTCCGGAACTATCTCGAACCAGCTTTCAGTGGTGAAGCTGTTGGCACCGGCCGGAGACCAGATGCGCAGCCATTCCGTGATGTTGTCCACGGTGTAGAGGTTGCCCGCCGCGTCGAAGGCGATGTCGCGGATGCGGCTTCCGGCGTCGAACTTGTCAATGAAGGCGCCGGTGTTCATATCGAAGATGAAAACCTCTCCCGTGTTGTAGTGGCCGTAAGCCACCCATCCGGCCGGCTCATACAGCGAGATGCCGTAAGCGTAGACATACTGAGAGATGTCTGTCTCCCAGGCCGGCGTGTTGATGGGCGGCGTGCCGTCCAGGAACTTCGTGATCGCAGGAGCCTGGTTCGGGTTGGCCCGATACTGGTTCATATACCAGTTGCCCGCGCTGTCGCGCTCCACGTCCCGCGGATAAAACGCGAAGTAGTCCGGGCCGATGTACTGGGTCCCGGTATCACCCGGGGTCGCCGTTACGTTGGCGCCCAGATCGTACATTATCAGCCCCTTACGGCCCTTGGCCCCGCCGTAGTAGTTGGAGTCCACCAGGTAGATCTTGCGGTTGCCGTCCGCCTGCGTACCCTCAACCCAGACGCTCTCCACGTACTGGTTCGCGGTCTTGTTGGAGGCATCTATCAGCTGGGTAACGGACGAGAGGTCGTCATTGAACTCCCAGACCAGATCGTTCGAGAAGTCCGCGACATACAGGTGACCGTCCGGCCCGATGGTGCTCTTGAACGGCGAGGAGTTGCCGGCAGCCGCCCAGTCCTTGCCTCCTGTGAAGAAGCCGATCTCGGACGCATCGGCATTCAGGGCATAGATACCGCTGGTGGTGGGCCGGCCAAAGGCGGTGGTGCCACCCTGCCCGTTCGAGACGTAGATGGTCCCAAACTTGGAGCTGTTCATATCCTTGAAAACCGAGACGCCGACCGGGACATAGAACGACGTGGAAGTGGCGTCCTGGCTGATCTGCGTCCAGCCGCCGTAGCCACTGCTGGAAGCCACGATCCGGGCCTTGTAAGTGTTGCCCGACACCGCCCCGGAGCCGTTCCACGTCCAGGTGTGCGTTCCCTTCCCGAGGGTTCCCAGGTCCTCCGAGTAGACCATGCCCCCGCCCTGCTGCCAGATCTGCACCGTCACGCCGGCGGTGGCATCCTCGTTCAGGATGAACGAGAACGTGTCGGGAGCGAGCGGCTTGAGAGCCGATGCATAGACGTTGGCCGAGGCCGGGGTGGTCGGGCTAAGAGCAACACCTGCTACAATCAGCGCGCACCCCAACCCACGCGTAATCGTGGTCAGGTTCATCTCCTTTTCTCCTTCCGGGCAGCGCGTCTCCGGTAGATAGTTGTCAACACATCTGCGGCGCACTGCGCTTGCGGAACGCGGCTTGCCCTCTCTGTCACAATTACCACCCGGTGCTGTTTCCACTCGGGGCACCCCCATTATACGCCTCAGTACGAGCGGCAGGGGGCGACATTCTAAAAAACCGGCAAATGTACGGGCGGACAGACCCACGGATAAAGAAAAGAGCCCCTCGCTCACTGCGAGGGGCAATCGGTTCAGCAACGCCGGACTTGCGCTGCTTCTGAGACAGCAG
>CALCJH010000429.1 GCA_937967775.1 uncultured bacterium
GCGGTGAAGCACATCGTAAAGCCAGGATGAAGGAGGGAAATCCGCTGAGACTGTCTCAACCTTGAAACGCTCCGCCCAGACGAGAAGCGGCCTCCAGAGGAGCTGGTCTATGGCCACGATCACGATGATCAACGTTCCCACACCCCGGAGAATGGCGTGCAGATCACCGGCGTTGGCGGCAGTCTGGAGATAAGTGCCCAGACCGGGCAGGCGAAAGTCCCGATCTCCAACTGTGAACATCTCGGCCGCCATCAGGAAGAACCAGCCGCCAGCCCAGCTCATCATGCTGTTCCAGATCAGGCTGATCGCCGCGTAGGGAAGCTCTAGGAACTTCAGGCGCAGCCAGCCGTTGAGCCGGAAAACCTCGCTGGCCTCCTGCAGATCCCGGGGAATGGTGACCAAGGACTGATACCAGGCGAATGTCAGGTTCCAGACCTGCCCCGTGAAGATCAGTACGACGGATGCGATCTCGGCCGCAATGTTTTGGGATACGATGGCTGAAAGGCTCAGCAGCACAACCGGGAGAAAGGAAAGGATGGGAACACTCTGCAGGACATCCAGCAGCGGAATCATGACCTGCTCCGCCCGCCTGTTGCGCGCTGCAACGTAACCGTAGACCAAGGTGAACGCGAGCGACAGCGTGTATGCGGCGAGCATTCGGGCCACCGAAAGAGCCGCGTAAAGAGGGAGAGCCGAAGGCGCAAGGGAGATCGTGGGGCCGGAAACGGCTTCGGGGGCCTCCTTGGCCAGTTCGGCGCCCGCGTACACGAGAGCCGCCAGACCTGCCAGGACAATGGCATCGGCCCACGTTGCCCGGCGGGCCAGTGTCCAACCGAAGCCGAACCTGCGAGCCAGGGTGTTCATCCCCGCAACCTCGTGGCTACCCGGCGGCGGTACACCGGAACAGACAGTGTGCTACAGGGCAGGCCAAGTTCTCTTCGTCCTCCTTGATGCGGCGAACGGGGAGCGGAGCAAACGCGGCAAAGGCTTTGCTTCATCCGGGAACTCCGTCCGGACGCAAAGCAAAGACTCCTATCCGCAAGGGGCAGGTATTTCGCCGTGCCGCCTCCGCCATAGCAGGACCTTCTGACGGAAGCGCCGGACCGGGGAGAGGCTGCCGGCCGCCCTTGCATCGGGCTCGATCAGGCCGGTCAGCCTGTCACATCAGCAGAAGCGCATCACAGACGGACCCTGCAGGCCGTTCGCGGGTCGTTTGGGTAAGTCTTCGTTCATCTCTTCAGCACGTCCGTCCGCCCGGCGGGGGCGGACACAACAGGCCGGCTGATTATGCCCGCCTGCGACGTTCCGTGTCAACCCTCTTCCGGCGGACACACCGAATTGCGACAGGTCTCATTCATTGAAGCATAAACTGCCGCGAAAACAGGTTCCTGAAGCGAGCGCCTGCGCCGCCGCTCTCCAGAAGAAGCGGTCCTTCCGCGGCAGGGGAAACCGGAGACCCTTTGTGGACCAGCTCCCCGTTGATGAACACACTTAACTTGCCTCGGGCAACCGACAGATGCAGGCTATCCCATTCCCCCGCTGGCGGCGCGGCCGGTCTTTCCGGCTTCGTGGCCCGTCCATCGCCTGTCAGGGTCCCGACAGGATCCTTGCCACCGCCCAGAGCCAGCGTGAACCCTCCCGGCAAGTGCAGGGCTGCTGCTCCACCCGGCGGAATTTGCCAGTCCAGCATCAGCTCGAAGTCCCGGAACGCACCCGGCGGCGAGGCCAGGCCGGCGCCTGCGCATCCGAACGCGCCGTCTTGCGCGGCCCAGATGCCGTTCAGGGTCCAGCCGTCCAGAGTGCGTCCATCGAACAGGGCCGCAAGCCCGTCGGGCGGTTGCTGCGCCGAGTAGCAACGGCCCAGATCTAGAATCTCGATGTCCCGGAAGGCCACGGCGCTCGGCTTGTGTCCCAGAAGCGCAATGTGCCCGCTGAAGCGGACGAAACCTGGTTGGTCCGGGAACTTATCAGCGCGCAAGATCCGGTTCAGGTCCGTGCGAAGCACATCCCTCCCATTCAAGGCTACATCAATCCGGCGCCCTATCGCGCGGACCTCAATGTCATTCCACTCGCCTGCCGGCCTCAGCGCCCCACGGCGCGACGGCACAAGGCGGTAGATGGAACCGCACATATTCTCCAGGGCAAGTTTCGCGTTGGTGGGATGGTAGTCGTCCAGGATCTGGATCTCCATCCCGGTAGTGGATGGGTTGCCTCCCTCCCCTCCTGCCCGGATGCCGATGCCGTTGTTGCCCTGTTGATCCAGACGGAACCTCGCGCGCAGGATGAAATCCGAGTACTGCTTTTCGGTATACAGGTTGCTGACACTGCCGGCTGGCGAGATGAGCAGGCCGTCGCGTACCGTCCACCCGTGCCCCTCCTTCTTCTGCTCAATCCATCCGGAGAGATCGCGGCCGTTGAACAGGGGGACAAACCCGTCCGCGGCCGAGGCCGGTACGGCGGCGTGGATGAAGAAGATGATTATCCGGACCGCCGCGAGAAACAGCACTCCTGTGCGGGATATGACGTCACGGACGCGCCTCACGGCCTGCGCTGCTCCAGGCGCAGCGGACGCCCTTCCAGATCCACGAACCGAGCTCCCACGGAATAGCCTCCGCCCGCATTCAGCACCTTGCAGAGCAGGACATTCGTCCCGCGACGAAGCGTCACGCGGACGGAGTCCTCGTCGAGAGCATAGTTGCGCTCCCCCTTGAACTCGTGGACCTTCTGGCCGTTCAGAGAGACAATGACACCGTCGTCGCTGCCCAGACGCAGCCAGGCATCCCGCTCGGAAGGGCTGATGAACTCGGCATAGGCATAGCACGCGGTGTCCTCACCTGGACCGGCTGAGGCGCTTAGGTCCAGTTCACCCAGCGGATCTCCGACCGCCGCCGGCTTCCAAGCGAACTCTTCGCCGTCCACGGTCACTTTGGCGGACAGGTCCACCGGGGAATCCAACGGGAAGGCATCCTGCCCGAACCATTTGTCGCGCCCCTTCAGTGGTCCCAGAACCCACCAGTGCATCACGAAGCCCGCGCGCGACGCGAACTCTTCCCGCAAAGCGGCACCCTTCAATGACGCGGCAGCCATCCGCAGGAGCGAACGGTCCGTGGCGTTCTCTGCGACCAGCAGATACACCTTTGCGGCATCCTCCTCGCGTCCTGCAGCGGCGCAGGAGTCCGCAACCGCAAGCAGCGCGCGGAGCAGCTCCGTGCTGCCACGGCCTGCCTCCCATTCGTTCATCAAAGGAGCCAGCAGGGAAGGATGCGCCACGGAGGCCGCCGCGGACAGGAGGGCTGAGCGCTCCGCCGCGTCCTGTGCCGTGGGCAGACGCTCCGCAAGCACTCGTGCGACCTCCTGGCGTGAGGCATTGCGGTTCTCCGCAAGAGCCTGATAGGCTGCCGCGCGCAGCTCGGCCCGCTCCGATGCTGCGGTACGGAACAGAGCCAGCGCCGACGGTGCGTCATACCGGCGAGCCAAAACGGAGACTATGGCCACCTGTTGCTCAACAGGCGCAACCGGCAGCCTCTCCGCAAGACGGATGCTGACGGAGGAACCAGGCATTTGCGCAAGAGCCAGGGCAGCCAGGCCGCGAACATCCGGTTCCTTCGCCAGCAAGCTCTGAGTCAAGAGCGGCACCGCGGCCGCTTGCCGGACGCGGGCGATGCCGGCCAGTCCGGCGCACTTCTCGACGGAGCCTCTGCTGCCCGTGTAGACCTTTTCATACACAGGCCGGGCCTGCTCAGCAGGAAGGTTTTCCGCTATGCGCAGGATGCTGTCCAGCGCCGCAAATCTCTCCGGCTGAGCGCCCTTCTCTGCCGTCTGCCAGAGCGCATCCAGCGACTGCGCGCCTCCGATGCTTCCCAGTGCCCGGAGGACGGCCATTCTGACATCCGCCGAAGGCGAGTTCAACCAGGAGCGGACAGCTTGCTCCGCAAAGGACGCCCTGGCCGTGGCAAGGCCATTGATGAGCGCCACCTGACGCTCAGGTGAGGCGGACGCCAGCGCCGAGCGCAGGGCTCCGGCGGCGCCCGGGGCGCGCGAAGCGATCCGCACAAGACATACGCGGGCACTCTCGCCCACATCAGGATCAGCCAGAAGATCCGCAAGCGGCGGCACACTCTCCGAGGACGCCACCAGCGAAGCCAACTCCAGCGCCTCGGATCGAGCCGCCACGGATGAAGACCGGCCTGCGGTCCCCTTCACTAGCGCAGCCGCGAGCGGCCGGCGGTCGTCAGCATACGCGTCTCCCGTAGCGCGCCAGACAGCCTCCCGCAGAACCTGAAGAGAAACGTGGTGCCAGGACATATCCTCCGCCCAGACGCGCTTCAGCAGTTCAGGGACCGCTACCGGGATGGCTGCGGCGCGTGTCTGCAAGTTGTCCGACTTGAGGCGGGCGATCAGATCTTCGTCCACAGGCGTCATCTGCGCGTGGACGCCGCCGAGAGATCCCCACAGGATGATGAGGAGAAAAGTCGTCCGGATTCCAGTTCTCATGGTCACAGACTCCAGGGTGCGCGATAGGGACGGAACAGCAGGCTTTCCGCCTCGGGAGTATCCAGGATCCGCATCTGCCCCGGGTCGTAGCGGAGTTTGCGGCCCAGCCTGATGGCGATGTTCGCCAGATGGCAGATGTTTACGGAAGACACTCCGATCTCGACGTCGCAGATAGGCCGCCGCCTTGAACGAATGCAGTCCAGCCAGTCCTCGCGATGCCCCGGGCTTTCATACAGGCGGACGTCCTCCGATCCCGGACGCCACTCCAGGAGGTCCTTCGGAGAGGCGTCCAGAAATCCCCGGTTCACCGCCACCTCTCCCCGCGTTCCCTGAAAGAGGACGCCGTTCGTCCGGCTGCTACAGATCAGCTTCACGCCGTCGGGGTAGGTGAAGGTCACATCGTAATCTTGCACGGTATCAAAGGCCCCGGTGGCGGGAAATGCTCCGGTGCCCTCGACCTCCACCGGGCCGCTGCGGTCGTAGCCTGTCCCCCACTGGGCAATGTCGTTGTGATGAGCGCCCCAGTCTGTCAGGATGCCGCCGGAATACTCCGTGAACCAGCGGAAGTCGAAACCGAAGCGTCCTTTTTGGAACGGAGTCATCGGTGCGGGACCCACGTAGAAGTCCCAATCCAGTCCGTCCGGCGGAGCCGTTATGGCCGGATCCCCGCCCTCCGGGCCTCGTCCGAAGCCGGTGCGCACTGTGTGCAGCTTGCCGATCTTTCCGTTGCGCACCAGTTCACAGGCGAAACGGAAGTTGCGGTCGGAGCGTTGCTGGGAACCCACTTGAAATACACGCCCGTAGCGGCGGACAGCCTCGATGAGGGGCTTACCCTCTCCGATGCTGTAAGTGAGAGGCTTCTCGCAGTAGATGTCCTTGCCTGCCTCGGCAGCCCGGATGCAGATGAGTGTGTGCCAGTGATCCGGCGTGGAGATGACGACTGCGTCAATATCCCTGCGCATAAGCAGATGCCGGAAATCTTTGTAGGCCAGACAGCGCTCCCCCACCCGCTCCCGCGCATTGCGCAGGTGGGGTTCGTAGACATCGCATACGGCGATGACGTCCACCCGGGGATTCCGCAGGAATCCGCCCAGATGCGCGCCTCCCATTCCACCCACGCCGATGAATCCCAGCGTAATCCGCTCGCTTGCGGCCACTTTGTCCTCCCGGCCCAGCGCCCGGGCAGGGATGATCGCGGGAAGCGCCAGGGCAGCGCCCGCCTTCAGAAGGCTTCTGCGGGTTAGCCGTCTGTCCTTCATAGGTGATACCTCCGCGGCGGAGCGCGCTCAGTCGGTCCTGCGGCAGCGCGCCAGCCGCCGGAGAGTTCCCTGAAGGGTTATCCTAATCCTGCCCGGCAGAACGCCGGAAACAGGCCAGGAGACACGAGGGGCGAAAAGCCAGGTTCAGTGGCGGGAGGGAGAATCGCCGGACGTTGTGGCACCGTCCAGGGCCAGATCCACGATCTCGATGGGATGCAGGGCGCGCACAGAGCTGCCCTCCAGCTTCAGACCTGAGCGGATCCACATCTGACAGCCAGGATTGCCCGTGGCCACCACCTCCGCGCCGGTGGACTCGATGTTGGCCACCTTGCGCTTCAGAAGCCGCACGGCCATGTCTGGCTGGGTGAAGCTGTAGACGCCCGCACTCCCGCAGCAGTGATCAGATTCGGGCAAGTCCACCAGCTTCAGTCCCGGAATTGCGGAGAGCATGCGCCGCGGTTCCGAACGGATCTTCTGCCCGTGGGCCAGATGACAGGCATCGTGATAGGTGACAGTCATCTCCACCGGCTTCAGATCCGCCTGTTCCAGCAGGCCAGCAATCACCTCAGAGATATCCCGCACCTTTACAGAGAACGCCGCCGCCCGCTCCCGTTCCGGACTGCCCTCGGGGAAGAGCCCCGCATACTCCTTCATGGTGGACCCGCATCCGGCGGAGTTTACAACGATCACATCACACTGCGCTGCCTCGAAAACAGCCATGTTCCTGAGCGCCATCCGCGCGGCCTGGCGGCCATAACCGTTGTGCACGTGCAGCGCCCCGCAGCAGCCCTGCCCCGGCGGCACAACCACCTCGCATCCGAGCTTCGAGAGCACTCGGACCGTCGCCAGGTTGACCTCCGGGAAAAGCACGGGCATCACACAGCCTTCCAGCAAGCCCACCCGGAGCTTCTTTTCTCCGGCCGCAGGAGTGAGGCGCGGCAGACGGGAGGGACGCAGCGAAGGAAAGCGCTCCAGCCGCAGGTCCCCTCCATCCCCGTGGCCACCCATGATCCGGCTGACAATCCCCCCGGGGGCGGAGGGCGGTCTGCGGAGCAGCCGGGAAGGAAGCGTCGCGAAGAACATCGCGAGGGCCATCGTGGCCGAGTGGGTAAAGACCTCCATCAACAACCGGCGGCCGAGGCGCTGCCACACCGGGCGGTGGGACGCTTCTTCAATGTGCGTCCGGGTGTGCTCAAGCAGGAAACCGTACTTGACGTCCGACGGGCAGGCCGTCTCGCACGCGCGGCACCCCAGGCAGACATCCAGATGATGCAGTACCGAGCCGTCAAGGGCCGCCCGCCCCTCAGCCACAGAGCGCATCAGGTAGATGCGCCCTCTGGGGGAATCCTCTTCCCGGTTCAACTCAACGTAGGTGGGACACGCCTCCAGACAGAGCCCGCAGTGGATGCACTCCACCAGCTCATCGGTGAGCCTGGCCAGCGCGGTCTGATCGTCTCGCCCTTTGCGCGACTCTGTCATATGCCTCCGGGGAACCGTCCGGCGGGAAACACCCGCTGCGGATCGAGCTGATCTTTGATGCGGCGCATGACTTCCACGCCCGGCGCAGACGTGGCCCATACGGCCTCATTCGGGAGAGGCTCGTGCGCGAAGACGCGCAAGGAGA
>CALCJH010000430.1 GCA_937967775.1 uncultured bacterium
CCCCCTGTTCATATACGGTGATTCCGGGCTGGGGAAGACGCACCTGCTGCACGCCATCGGCAACTTCATCCGGCGCTACCACCCGCAGACCGGACTGATCTACATGACAGCGGAGACGTTCACATCGGAGTACGTTGCGGCGGTGAGCGAACGGAGGACCGCGCAGTTCCGGCGCAGGTATCGCAGCGTGGACGTCTGGCTGGTGGACGATATCCAGTTTCTGGCCGGCAAGGAACGCACCAAGGAGGAGTTCTTCCACACCTTCAACGCTTTGCAGGAAGTGGGGCGGCAGATCGTCTTGACTAGCGACCGCCCTCCGAAGGATCTGGAACTGGATGTGCGCCTCTCGTCGCGGTTCGAGGCCGGTCTGGTGGTGGATATCGCGCCGCCTGAGCTGGAGACCCGGATGGCCATCATCAAGGCCAAGGCGCAGAAGCAGGATCTGCAGATCCCGCCTGACGTGGTGCTCTACATCGCGCGCCTCATCCGCTCCAACATCCGCGCCATCGAAGGAGCCCTGCTCAAGCTCCATGCCTACGCCACGGTCATGCAGCAGCCTGTCAGCTCGGCGATGGCCTCCGACATTCTGTCGCGCTATTTCGAGCATCCTCAGGAGAATCTCATCACTCCCGACGCCGTGCTGCGCGCTGTCGCGGAGCGCTACGGCGTGGATGTCGAGAATCTCCGGTCCCTCTCCCGGCAGGCCCGGGTGGTGCTTGCGCGCCAGGTTGCGATGTATCTCATCCGGCATTTGACGGACACCTCACTGCCTTCCATCGGCAAAGCGTTCGGCGGCAAGGACCATTCCACCGTGCTGCACGCCATCAAGAAAATCGGCAAACTGGTACTGGAAGATGCTCAGCTTGCGGATGACATTGCAGCGTTGATGCGGGAGCTGAAGAAGACCGACTGATTACTTTCGAAAACAGGTTTTTCATTCAGAGGACATAACAAGAGAGGGGCCGCCCCGGCGGGGCGGCCCTGTCTGATGAGTCACTTAGACAGTCGGTTCTGACGCCTTCTTAGCTCCGGCGGCGCAGGGCGCCTGCGAAGCCCGCCAGTCCGGCGGCCAGAACGGCCATGCTGGCCGGCTCGGGCACCACGTGCAGCTTGGCGTTGTCGAACTGCGCCTGAGTCCAGGAGGCAGTACCGCCCATCTGCAAGTAGCCGAACCAGACGTTCGCATTCACGTCGTAATCACCGCCGCCAACCTTCAGCCATCCGGCAGTCGAAACGGGGCTGTTCCAGGGAATGTAGGCCCACGCTGTCCACTTGCCGGCAGTGGTCACGCCGTAGTCGATCTGAAGAGTGATCCACTTGTCCCACCAGAGCGTGTCCGGAGAGACATTCTCCTCCATCACCCAGTCGCTGCGGCGATCCGTATTATCCCAGGTCCTGTCGCGCGCGAGAAGGCCGCCTCGGTTGATGTTGCCTTCTAGGTAGATGGCCCTGAGGTCGGACTCGCGGAGCGCCTGGATGCCTGCCTGATGATTCATATTGCCCGGGTAGCCGTACGTGAACCCGCTCAGCGGGCGCAGGTTCGGGATGTAGACATCGGCCTGGAATACGAACGGGTTCATCGCATTGCCGCCCACCGTGCCGTAGCCGATGTGCAGGCTGCGCACGTCGAGGCGGGCATAGCTCTGATCCGGCAGATAGAAGTTGCCATTGCCGCCGCCGGAGGGCGCACCGTCCGGCAGGGTGGGCCCTGCAGCCGGAACGAGGCCCGGATCGGTCCAGTAGCCATTGCCTGAAACGACCCAACCCTGAGCAGAACTGTCAAAGTCCCATTCATACGTCCAGGGACCCGTGTACTGCGCCGACGCCACTGACGCGCAGAGCGCGAGCGCCAGCACCAGTGCGGAGGTAACTCTCATTTTGTGCTTCTCCTTTTCCCCTTCTCCTTGCGGACTTGCCGGCAGGCGGCAGACGAAGGACCGCACCACCATCAAACCAGGGACATCGCCTGCAGAGTCCGCTATGCAACCAGGGGTTCTTGATTCAATGCTAACACGCCTGTAATAGTCCGGTCAAGAAGATAAATGAATCACAGCAAAATACTGGCAAATGTGACAGGGAGGGCAGACCGCTAGATCGTGATGGGGTACGTCCCGTAGCGGTGGCAGGCATCGTAGAAGGCGAGTATGTTCTCGACGGGAGTACTGGGAACGATCTCGCTGGAGGAGCCGATGAAGTGCCCTCCTCCCGGCGACGCCTGCCGGATGCACTCTTTCGTCGCCTCTATGACATCCTGAGCCGTCCCGAAAGGAAGCAGCTGCGAGCAGTCCACATTACCCACGAGCACCAGGCGTTTGCCGTAGCGCTTCTTCAGCAGCCCGATGTCCATTCCTGCAAGGGGCTCGATGGGATTCAGTCCGTCTATGCCCGCATCCAGCATATCATCCAGTATCTCCATCACATAGCCGTCGCTGTGAAAGATGACCTTCATCCCGGCGCTTTTGACGACCTCGCAGCACCTCCTGAGCGCCGGGATGAATGTCCGTCGGAGGAACTCCGGGGAGAACATCAGGGACCCCTTGCAGGCAATGTCGTCCCCGATGAAGTAGATGGGACCGAGGCCCGCCCTGGCGACGGCCCGCGCCATCTCCAGATTGTTGTGGGCCTGCACCTCGAATATCCGCTCCACGTCGGCCGGGGCATCGTAGATGGCGTAGGAGAAGAGTTCCTGCCCCATCAGGTCGTAGGTGGCGTGGAATCCGGTGCTCGCCCCGGGCACGTACATCGTATAGGGCTCCAAGAGTTCGATCATCCGGCGGTTCCT
>CALCJH010000431.1 GCA_937967775.1 uncultured bacterium
ATTCAGCCGGTGGCGCGCCTCGGCGCGGCACTGCTCCACCGTTCCGTGAGGAAGAGTCTGCTGGGTGCTGATCATTCCGCAGAAGGTGAGGCGGTCTCCGAATTCCCGTTTCAGTTCCTCCGGATCCATTCCCTCCGGTTCAGGCTGTACCGCGTCCAGCACATCCAGCGCCATTTCGATCAGGCGCGACTGAAGCATCCGTGTGGAGCCGCACGAGTGCATCATTACGCGGCAGCCATACTGGTGGCCCAGATCGAAGAACCTCTGCAGCCGGGGTCGGAAAAACGAGTCGAACATCGCCGGGCTCATCGTGGGTCCTTTCTGCGATCCCAGATCCTCGCCCAGGTACAGGATATTTATCCGGCCTCCTCCCGCCTCCAGGGAGCGGCGGCACCATTCGTAGTAGAAGTCTACCCTCCGGTCAATAATGGCGACTCCGACTTCGTCCTCTGTGATGATGTCTGTCAGAACCTGCTCCATCCCCCGGCCTCTCCCCACGCCGTTGATGATATCAGGGATCCCGGCATTCCCCAGGCAGACCGCGAACTCTTCCACTGCGTCAATCTGGGAGGGGATCACACTGTAGTCGTAGTCATCGGGGTCCGGCCAGGGGTAGCGCTCCACGTCGTCCATCGTCTCCAGCCGCGCCAGCGCGAGATCTCTCGCCTCGGCATAGAGGCCACCCGCATTATTCGGCACCATCTCATATCCGACGCCCCATTCATCGTAATACGCGATCCGGCTGCCTGGCTCTGGTATCCGGGGAGGTTTGAGAGGGTGGGGGGCTACACTCCGGAAATCCACCTCGAACGCTTCGAAATAAGGTACCGGTCCGAAATGTTTCCGCAGCGCCTTATCTATCTCCGGCGTAACGTAGATCTGAATGGGCGCCCGGTCGGGTTCCTGGTGGGCGATTGCCATCAACACGCGGTCCTTCGGTCTCACCACGGCCTCTCCTGAAAGACTTCCGCGGCGAGGAAGAGGGCATTCTGAGCGCAATGAAACCCTCCGTAGAGAGCCATCTGGATGATGACCTCCATGATCTCCTGCCTGGAGATGCCAAGATTCAGCGCGCCGTTGATGTGCGCCTTGAGTTGCGGCGCACCGTTGCCCAGGACTGTCAGGGCGGCGATGGTGCACAACTGACGGGTGCGAAGCTCTACCCCTGGACGGCTGTAGATGTCTCCATATGCGAACTCAGTGGTCAGGCGCTCAAAGTCGGGGCAGACCTCTTTGAGGCGCTCCATGACCTGTTTGCCCAGTCCTGCGTGGATCTCATCCAGCTTTTTCAGTCCCCGGTTGTATCGCTCTGCCGAATCCATTCTCGCCCTCCGCTGGCTATGCAGCCGTAGGAACACTTGCCCGCAGGGTTTCCGTCATCCTGCTTGGCGAGTGTTTGCGTGCCCCCGTACGTGGGAGGCGGCAGGGTCCAGTCTGGACCCCGCCGCCTATGGCATAACCAGAACTCCCGGCGGCTCGCTCAGGCGTCCACGACCTCGGCTTCCACGACGGCTGTGAACGTGAACTCCCCGGAATCGTCCACGTCCACCACGACGCGGTCACCCTCGCGGAACTCGCCCTGCAGCACCTTGATGGCCAGCGGATCCTGAAGACGCTTCTGAATGACGCGCTTCAGCGGGCGTGCGCCGTAGGCCGGATCGAATCCTTCAGCCGCGAGGCGCTCTTTCGCCGCGTCTGTGACCTCCAGGGTCAACCCACGAGCCGCCAGGCGCTCCCGTAGATGGCCGAGCTGGATCTCCACGATCGCCCGGATATGCTCGCTGGTCAGCGTATTGAACACCACCATTTCGTCAATTCGGTTCAGGAACTCCGGCCGGAAGTGCTCCCGCACGGCGTCCATCACCCTCCGGACGGCTTCCTCGCGTCCAATTGTTGGATCGGACAGCCAGCCGCTTCCCAGGTTGCTGGTCATGATGATGACCGTGTTCTTGAAGTCTACGGTCCGGCCCTGACCGTCCGTCAGGCGGCCGTCATCCAGGATCTGCAACAAGATGTTGAAGACATCCGGGTGCGCCTTCTCTATCTCGTCGAAGAGGATGACGCTGTAAGGGCGCCTGCGGACAGCCTCGGTCAGGTAGCCGCCCTCTTCATAGCCCACGTAGCCGGGAGGAGCGCCGATGAGCCGGGCCACGGAATGCTTCTCCATGAACTCGCTCATATCCAGCCGGGTCATGGCGCGCTCATCGTCGAACAGGAACTCGGCCAGCGCCCGGGCAAGCTCCGTCTTGCCGACCCCCGTCGGACCTAGGAACATGAAGCTCCCGATGGGCCGGTTCGGATCCTGCAACCCGGCACGCGCGCGACGGACAGCGTTCGACACCGCCTCCAGCGCCTGATCCTGCCCCACCACGCGCTGCCGCAGGCGGGTCTCCATCTGCACCAGCTTCTGGAGCTCGCCTTCCATCAGCTTGCTAACCGGGATGCCGGTCCATTTGCTGACTACCTCGGCGATGTCCTCCTCATCCACTTCCTCTTTCAGCATCTTCTGGGTGGACTGAAGCTCAGCGAGTTCGGCATTCAGGCGGTCCAGCTTTTTCTGGAGCTCCAGCATGCGGCCGTAGCGGATCTCGGCGGCTTTGCCCAGATCTCCTTCGCGCTCCGCAGCCTGCTCCTCAGCCCGCGCGTTCTCGATCTCCTGCTTGGTCTCGCGGATGGCGGTGATGATCTCTTTCTCAGCCTGCCAGTGCGCCTTCATGGCGCTGGCCTGCTCGCGGAGGTCCGCCAGTTCCTCCTCCAGCTTGGCCAGCCGCTCGGCAGAAGCCCGGTCTGTTTCCTTCTTCAGGGCCTCCCGCTCGATCTCAAGCTGGCGGATGCGCCGCTCGACGACGTCAATCTCCTGGGGCATGCTGTCAATCTCGATGCGCAGACGGCTTGCCGCCTCGTCTACCAGGTCAATCGCCTTGTCTGGGAGGAAGCGATCCGCGATGTAGCGGTGCGACAGCACCGCAGCCGCCACCAGAGCGGAATCCTGAATGCGCACGCCATGATGGACCTCATAGCGCTCCTTCAATCCGCGCAGGATGGCGATGGTGTCATCAACGCTGGGCTCCCCGACCATAATCGGCTGGAACCTGCGCTCCAGCGCGGGATCCTTTTCCACGTGCTTGCGATACTCATCCAGTGTGGTCGCGCCCACGCACCGGAGCTCCCCGCGCGCCAGCATCGGCTTCAAAAGGTTGGCAGCATCCACCGCACCCTCAGCCGCGCCGGCGCCCACGATGGTGTGCATCTCATCAATGAACAGGATAATCTCGCCCTGCGCGTCGCTGATCTCCTTCAGGACTGCCTT
>CALCJH010000432.1 GCA_937967775.1 uncultured bacterium
CTGGGAGGTATCTATTCGGACTGCCGGGCTGTTGGCCACATTGACGGAAGGGCTCCCTGTGATGCCCACGCTCCAGGGTCCGCTCTGGCTTACCGGGAGGGGATTAGGAATGTTCAGACCGGCCAGAGTGATGGTGTTTCCGGACTGGGTGATGGAGATGTTGTCCCCCGCCGCCAGCGTCACCTCTCCCTTCAGGGAATTCAGGCTGGTGACCGCCGCGTCGGGGAGCACCTGCTCGGCCGTCAGGGAGCGCAGGGCAAAAGGTGCCGAAGCCAGCAGGACACGCGGGGTCAGCGTAACGCCGCCCACCCTTGTCTCCAGCCAGGCTTTTGCGGGAAGCTCCACTGAGGGCAGGGGTTGTTCCTTGCCCAACATTGTGGTGAAGAGTCCTCCGGACACCGCCACCACCCGTCCTGTCTCCTCCCAGACGGGCGTGCCCCCGGTCGGGGAAGGGTAAATGGCGAAATCCATCACATAGCTTCCATTGGGCAGCGCCTGGCCGCTCTCGTCGCTCAGCCGTCCCTGATAGGAGATCTGCCGGGGCACATCGGCCAGGGCGGCATTCAGTGTGACAGAGCCGAAAACGCAGGCGAAGAGAATCGTCCTCACGATCGGGGCGAAAGTCGGTTTCAAAGGTGTGGCTCCTAATCTCGCTTGAAAGGATCAGCCGACAGGCCAGCCGGAGGCTGAGCCCGTCGGCCTGCAGCAGCATTCCCTGCCTTTATTGTCCCACAGAGCGGAGCGGAAAGTGCGGGGATGAGCAAAAACCGGTCACAGCAATTTGGGCCGCCACTCCGGAAAGTCGCGAAGAAACAGGGGCAGCACGTCGTCCAGATCGCCTTCCACAAAGTAGATCTTGCCCCGTACCCCCACAGTGCGGCCGACAGGGCAGTCCGGAAACATCGGATCTGCGTGGATGCAGGGGATGTCGGCATTGGTCATGATCTTGTAGCTGTTGTCGAAGCCCAGAGCCACCAGCCGGCGGCCATCCTCGGAGACTGTGGCGATGAGCGGGATGTCCGCCTGCTCATCCGCCCACCAGCTCCGCTCGATCTGCGCCTTCGGCAGCGGCGGAAGGTCGGCGGTGTTCGTGACGATGAAGAACGGCTTCTGGCCCGACGTCGGCCCCGGTCTGGTCCGGGAAAGGGCCACCCATCTCCCCTTCACCCGGATGAACGTCCGCTCCGCATTCGGATCCTCGAATCCGCGCACCCCTTTCTGAATGAGGCAGTACTGGTTTCCGGAGTTCGTCAGGTCCGCAACGTATCCGTTGGTGATGCTTGAGACGATCTCCACGTCCCGTTTGCCGGGGCGGATCCGCACCGAGAAAGAGATGCCGTTCGCAAGCGCGCAGTCGTAGAACAGGATTCCGTGGCGGCTGGTCTTCCACGCCAGGGAATGCGTCGGCATCGTGACAGGCGGCATGTCCGGGCGGGAGTGGTCTATGAAGAGCAGTCCGTGGTTGCTGCCGATCGTCTCCGGAGCCCTCAGGATCCATTGGCCCTCCTGCTCCCAGGGCGGCGAGATGGCAACGGACATCGCGTGGGGGTAGGGGCCCTCCACCGGGACGGGCTCCACTTTCACCGTTGCTTTCCCCTGGTCTGCCATCACTCCTCCTGCCGTCAGAATGGCCGCCAGCGCGGCAGCAAGCGGCTTCACTGCTTTCGTCATCGTCATCCGTCCTGTCCTGCCCGGGTGTGCCAGGCGAATAGGAGCATTGTATCCGTCGGCGGCCGCCGGACGCATTTCGCGAGAGACTGCGTGATATAATCGTCTTTGCCCGGCCGCAATGACGCGCAGAAAGCGGCCGCGCCTTTCAGCGTCTGCCTCCGGCTTCAGGGTCGCCTGCGGGCGGATCGGCGTGCCCTGGCACTCCGCCGGAGAGGAGGGTTCACTTGCACGCTCTCTATCTTATACTTGTTTCGCTACTGGCTCTGGGCTTCGCCTATCGCTATTACGCCGCATTTCTGGCAGCCAAGGTCGCCGTAGTGGAGGCGGAGCGGCGCACTCCGGCTCACGAGTTCCGCGACGGGCGCGACTATCATCCCACGAACCGGATCGTCCTGTTCGGGCATCATTTCGCGGCCATCGCCGGCGCGGGGCCGCTCATCGGTCCGGTGCTGGCGGCGCAATACGGATACTTGCCCGGCGCCATCTGGATCCTTGTGGGAGCCATTTTCGCCGGATGCGTGCACGACTTCATACTGTTGCACGCAAGTGTCCGCAACGGGGGACGGTCGCTTTCGCATATCGCGCAGAAGTACCTGGGGACAGTGGCCGGCTGGTGCACCGGCCTGGCTATCCTGTTCATCATCATCGTGGCGCTCGCCGGACTGGCTATCGTTGTGGTCAACGCCCTCCGGGAGAGCGCGTGGGGCACGTTCACCCTGATCTGCACCATCCCCATTGCGCTCCTGATGGGTCAGTGGCTCTACAAGATCCGCCCCGGGCGCGTGGGGGAAGCATCCGCGATCGGCGTGGTCCTGCTGCTTGCGGCGGTCGTTGCGGGCGGGCCGGTGGCGCACTCGGCCTTCGGGAAATACTTCGTTTTCACGGAGCAGCAGATCAAGGTGGGCCTGGCTCTGTACGGCTTCATCGCCGCGGTCCTGCCCGTGTGGATGCTGCTGTGTCCGCGCGACTACCTTTCCACCTATCTAAAGCTCGGCACGGTGGCGCTTCTGGCGGTGGGGTTGATAATCGTCAACCCCGAGCTGCGCATGCCCGCTACCACGCCGTTCCTGTCCGGCGGAGGGCCCATCGTGCCTGGCCCGGTGTGGCCGTATGTCACCATCACCATCATGTGCGGGGCCATTTCAGGGTTCCACGCCCTCATCGTCAGCGGCACTACCCCCAAGATGCTGAATTCCGAATCCGAGATGAAGTTCATCGGGTATGGAGCCATGGCGGTGGAGGGTTTCGTGGCCATTCTGGCTCTTATCGCGGCGTGCGCGTTGCATCAGGGAGACTACTTCGCCATCTCCACCAAACCCGAAGTCTGGAGCGCGCTGTCCGCCAGCACCGGCATTTCCACGGTGGAGCTTCCAACCCTGTCGGCCGCAGTGCAGGAGGACCTGATGGGCCGGCCTGGCGGCTCCGTCACGCTGGCGGTCGGGATGGCGTCCGTCTTCTCCGGGCTTCCGGGGATGAAGACCATGATGGCCTACTGGTACCACTTCGCCATCATGTTCGAGGCGCTCTTCATCCTGACCACCATAGACACCGGCACCCGCGTGGCCCGGTTCATTCTGCAGGAGATGCTGGGCAAAGTGTATCGTCCTCTGGGATCCAGTACGTGGATGCCCGGAGTGGTGCTGACCAGCGCGCTCATCTGTCTGGCGTGGGGCGGGCTGCTCTACGGGGGCACCATCTCCACCATCTGGCCGATGTTCGGGCTGGCAAACCAGCTGCTGGCGGCTCTGGGGCTTGCAATCGGTACGTCCTATCTGCTCCGCGCCGCCCCGAAGCGCGTCTATGCCGCCACCACGTTTCTGCCGTTCGTGGTGCTGGCCGTCACCACATACGTGGCCGGGTTTATGAACCTGTCCTCCTACATGGAGAAGTCCACCCGGGTCTTCGACATGTTCTTCGTCAACGCGCTGCTCTCCATCGCCATGCTGGTGCTGAGCACCGTCATCGTGCTGGTGTCCTTCCGGGACTGGCTGAACGGCCGGTCTCCGGTGGCGGCTCCCGTTCAGGATAGCTCGGCGGCGTAAAGGTGGACGCGGCGGAGCGCAGGCCCATCAGGCTGGAAGTCACGCCGGAGGCTGCTGCACGCGCGGCCGTGGAGGCGCGGGGGCGCGCCCTGATCTTGCAGTACCGGGAACTGCAGCCGGGAGGCTGCTGCGCGGCCGGGGCGATGGTGCGGCTGGTGTGGCGAAGCCTGGCGGATGCCTCGGCGGACCCGGACCTTGTGCCTGCGGGCGACGCGGGCGGCGTTCCGCTATTCTGCCATCACGTGGTGGCCCGCTTCGCGGCCGAACACCCGGTGCGCATCGGGCTCCGGAGGTTCGGACCGTGGCGGTGGCTGGCCATCCAGGCCGACCGCGATCCGGCGATGTGGAGCTTCTTCGGTGACGGTCCCTTCGGCGGCCGGGATTCCAGTTGCGCCCCGGAGCGCTGATTGGGGTAATATCCTGCCGGCCGGGATGCTGCGCACAGCTGTCCCGGCGGACACGGGAGATCGAACAGGGAACGGGGAGTCCGGTAAGTGGAGTCTACGAAATATCTCATCGTTGGCGGCGGGCTGGCGGCCGCCACGGCTGCGGAGGAGCTGGTCCGCGCAGATGAGTCGGCCAGAGGCGCGACGGTCATCCTGACGGCGGAGGCCGATCTGCCCTATCATCGTCCCCCTCTTTCCAAGGGGTTCCTAACGGGCAGGGAAAAGCTCGAAGACCTGTTCGTGCATCCCCAGGATTTTTATGCCTCCAACGGCATCGAGGTTCGTTTCCGGACGCGGGCGCGGCTTATAGATCCCGCGTCGCGGGTGTGCGAACTGGAGCTGAACCGCTCCATAGCCTTCGAGAAGGCGCTCATAGTCACCGGAGCCTCTCCGGTTCGGTTCGAGGGGCCGGGCCGCGCCCTGGAGGGCATCCATTACCTGAGAAACATCCAGGACTCCGAGCGCATCCGAAGGGCTTCGGATGACTGGAACGACGTGGCCATTGTCGGGGCCGGCTTCATCGGAATGGAGCTGGCAGCGGCGTTCGCGTCACGCGGCATCCGAACGACGGTCATCTCCCGGGGCCGGGCTGTGCTGGACAGGATGCACAACCCGGAGGTCTCCGCGTTCCTGCAGCGATACTTCGAGCGCCGCGGCGTCCGCTTCCTGCTGGAGGACGAGCCCTACGGGCTGATGGGGTCCGGCGCCGTGAACCTCATCCACACGCGAAGGGGCCAGAAGGTTGCCTGCGATGGCGTGGTCTTCGGAGTGGGCGCTTCTCCGAATGTTGCCCTGGCAGAGGCCAGCAGGCTGCGGGTGGAGAACGGCGTGGTGGTGGACGGTCTTTTGCAGACGTCCGTGCCCGGCATCTTTGCCGCCGGAGACGTGTCCAGCTTCCCGGACGCCGTGTTCGGGGTGCGCAGGCGGGTGGAGCACTGGGACAACGCCGAGTCCCAGGGAAGGGTGGCCGGCCGCAACCTGGCGGGGGTCGGCGAGCGATTCGACCGAGTCTCTATGTATTTTACGGACCTCTTCGACCTTTCCCTTGAGGTCTGGGGGATGCCGCGGGAAGGGGATCGCATCGTCCTGCGCGGTGACCTGAGCGACCGCTCCATCTTCGCGTGGCACCTGCGGGACGACGTGGTCAATGCGGCCGTCCTTATGGGCCGCCCGCCGGAGGAGTCGGAGCTGGTGGAGAAGATCATCCGCGCCCGACTGAATGTGGCCGGACGGATCGCGCATCTCAGAGACCCGCGAAAGCCGCTTGAGGATCTGCTGTGAATCCCGCCGGGCTCCGCTGCCTGCGGATGCC
>CALCJH010000433.1 GCA_937967775.1 uncultured bacterium
GAGACTCCCGCGCTCCTCGTCGTCTCCGGTTTAGACCCAGTGGCTTTGCGTCCCAGCCTTTCGACTGGTTTGCCTTTTTCGATACACTGCTGGGAACGGTATTCGGTTTGTCCATTCCCTTTGTGCCATTGCCGTGAGCCCCGGCAGGCAGTCAAGAATACCGGTTCTTAGCGTCCGTTGTCTGGAAAAGATACAATCGGCGGGGATGAACAGGAGCGCAGGAACATGCTGAAGAAAAGACTGGCCACGGCCGCCATAGGAATCCCGCTGGTCTGCGCCGCCGCTCTCTGGCCCGGAGGACTGCCTGCGGTGGTGCTCGTTGGAGCCGTCCTCACTCTGGCGTTCGGCGAGTTCGCGGCGCTGTGCTCGGCGGCGGGGATCCCGTGCCGCATCTGGTGGGGGACTGCGGGGATCATTTTGCTGGTGATCTTCGCGCAGGCGCGCGTTCCCGCTCCGCAGTGGCTGCCCGAGGCTGCCATCTTTCTGTCGTGGGCCTTCCTGATCGTGGAGACCGGCAGGCCGGACCGGAAGCCGGTGAGCGCCATCGGAACCACACTGATGGGAGTCGCCTGGATCGGCGGGCTGGGCAGCTGCCTTCTGATGGTGCGGTTCTGGTCCCCGCACCACGGGGCGGCGTTCTTCGGGGCGGATGGCCGCCCGCTGCTCGCGCTGCTCATCATTGTCTGGGCTCTGGACAGTGCGGCCTTCTTCGCCGGGCGCCTGTTCGGCCGGACGAAGATCGCTCCCTCCATCAGTCCGCGGAAGACGGTTGAAGGAGCGCTGGGAGGCTTCTTCGCAGCGGCGGCGGCCGGCATTCTCACCGCTCCGATGATGGGGCAATCCCCTGCCGATGGCGCGGCGCTGGGCGCGGCCATCGGCGTGGCCGGTCAGGTTGGCGATCTGTTCGAGTCTGCCGTCAAGCGCGAGCTGGGCGCCAAAGACTCGGGCGCATCGCTGCCGGGGCACGGCGGCTGGCTGGACCGCATTGACAGCCTTCTGTTCGCCGCGGGAGTGACCGCCTGGTGGTTGATGCGAGCCTGAGGCCCCTTCTCAGTCCCTTGGCCGTGAGTGGTTCTGCTTGAGCTGCTTCTCGGGCGAGAGGCTGCCAAGGGTGGGGTTCTTCAGTCCGTGCGCCAGCTGATATTCGATGCTGGCGATGGAACGCTCCAGACTTCTGCGCTCAAAGGCGTCCTTTGTGTAGTCCCGCGCCTTGCGCAAATGATAGAGCGCGGCCCGCGGGTTGCCGTCGCATCGCCACGCGATGATGGCCATAGTCTGGTGCAGATCCGCAGACTGCGGGTTGTATCGCAGTCCCTCCTGCAGGAAGGCTCGCGCCTGTCCGGGGCGCGCATTGTAGAGCGCAAGCATCCACGCAGCCGAAGCGTACGCCTGGGTGAAGTGAGGATCCAGCCAGGTCACCATGCGCATCAGGGGCAGGATGTCCGTGTTCTTTGTCCAGTGAGGATTGTGCTCGATGAACTCGTGGTGGTAGACGTCCGCCTTCATCCAGAGCATGTTGGCGGCCACCGCGCGGAATTGGCCCAGCAGATTTCCCACCAGCGCTCCCTTTTCCTGCCGCACACGGGACGGAAGGACGCGGCCGGTCCGGTCCGTCAGGTAAGCGTCCGCCGCAGCCGCTCCAGCGAAGAGCGCCGCCGCGGTGAGAGCCGGCAGCCATCTGCGCAGCTTTAGCATCGTTCTTTCTCCCTCCTGGCGATCAGCCGTCCTGCGGCCGCAGCCGCGACCCACGCCACCAGCAGGATTCCCGTCTGACCCGTCAGCTGAACGCGGATCTCCGGGGACTCCCAGTGATGTGGAGCGTGGTGGTGATCCTCGTGGGAAGCCACCGGTGCGCCGAGAGTAAGCGTCAGTGCCGCTGCCGCAGCGGCGGCCCTGACCACCACGGCGCGTACGAAGCCTTTCACAGATCCCTCCTGGCGAATGCGATGCCGGATGCGCTCAGGATGAACGCGCAGTAGACCAGTCCGTAAAGCGCCACAATGGCCATATAGGACGCTGGAACAGCGATGTTGTGCACCAGGGCATCCTTGAAGCTGAAGCAGTCCAGATTGGGCAGCACCGCATAGAGCCCTTTCAGCAGCAGCGAGCCCGCCGGACTGGCGCTGCGCTCGATCGCCCCGTGCAGATAGCTGATCTTGATCTGTCCCAGGATGAAGACGCCGATGGTCAGCGTGCCGGCCACCAGCGGAGAGACGAAAAGACTGAACAGGGTGCCGATGGCCGCCACCACGGCGACCTCGATCAGGATGAACAGCATCCCCAGCGCCACCGCCCAGTCGAACGTCTTCTGATACACAGCCAGGATGCCCAGGAACACCGCCGCCAGCAGAACCATACACAGGGTGGCCGTGGCCATAGCTCCCAGATAGCGTCCCAGCACGTAATCCGAGCGGCGAACAGCGCGGGCCAGCACGGGGTAGGCCGTATGGGAAAGGATCTCACCCGGGATGTTCCCCGCGGAGAGCACCACCGCAAGCACCCCGCCGCAGAACAGGATTGCCGCCAGCGACAGGTCTTTCAGGATCTTGATCTGCACCCCCACATCGAAGAACGAAAGCAACGTGGTGGAACCGATGGCGGCGATGGTGAGGATGAGGGTGACCTGCAGCACCTGCTTGCGCAGGTTCTCCAGATAGGCCACCCGCGCGATTGCCAGAATCTGTCTCAGACGATGCATCATCCCGTACCTCTCAGGCGGCCAGACGCAGGAACGCGCCTTCCAGAGTCTCGGACGAAGGAGTGACGGAGTTCAGAGGAACGCTTCCCGTCTCCAGCGCGCGCAGGACGGCGTATACCTGATCCGGGGTGCACTCGATGGTCACCTCGTGCCCGCAGTCCCATGCCATGCCCAGCTTCTGAAGCTCGCGCTCCGCGATGGGCGTCAGGAACGCGGCCGAGATCCGCACGGTGTTTCCTCCCTGCTTGATCTCCTCCGGAGCACCGCAGGCCACCAGCTTGCCCTGTTTCAAGATGGCCACGCGGTCGCAGAGCGTGTCTATCTCCGAGAGGACGTGGGAGCTCAGGAAGATGGTTCGCCCCTCTTCGCGCAGACGGGAGATGATGCCCCGCATCTCGTGACGCGCCACCGGGTCCAGCCCGGAGGTCGGCTCGTCCAGAATCAGGAGCTGCGGGTTTCCCAGCAGCGCCTGAGCGATCCCTACCCGCTGCTGGTTCCCTTTGGAGAGGCGTCCCAGAGCCAGCTTCCGGTTCTTCTGAAGACCGGTCAGCTCCAGCGCCTCGTCAATGGCGGTCCTGCGCTCGCGCGGCGGAATGCCGATCAGGTCCGCGTGGACGCGCAATACCTCCTGCGGAGACAGAAACGGGTGGAAATAGGGTTGCTCGGGAAGGTAGCCCACGTGCCGCCGGGTCTCGGGCTCGCTGCAGGGCTCTCCGAAGATCTCCAGCTTCCCGGAGGTGGGCTTCAGGAAGCCCAGAAGCATCTTGATGGTTGTGGTCTTGCCGGCTCCGTTGGCGCCCAGGAACCCGAAGACACCCCCGGCCGGCACTTCGAGATCCAGGTTATCCACCGCCACCCGGGTCTCACCTCCCGGGAGACGGAAGATACGGGTGGCTCCCCGGCAGCGGATCGCAGGATAGGCCAGATAGGTCTCTGTCATAAGCTCGGTTCCGTGGATGTCAGCATTCCCGCTCATGCATTATCGGTAGATCCTTCGCGGGGTTGAGGGCGCTCAGCCACATACGCGCCAGCCATTTGCAAAAAGAGGGTCGGACCGAGCGGAAAAGAGCCGGAGGGGGAAAAGGACTGTCCCCCTC
>CALCJH010000434.1 GCA_937967775.1 uncultured bacterium
CGCGTCACGGTCCCCCGTAGAAGTGGAGGACGTGCTGCTGGAAGGGATATCCCTGAAGCGAGCCGTCGCCTACTCGGATCAGCGCAAATTCAAGCGGCATGTGTATGCGGCCAGCATCTACTTCTCGGACCTGCCGGATGAACAGAGGGACCATCTGGTGGCGCTGGGCGAACCCATCTGGTGGCGGGTGGAGCCCGCGCGGGCTGAGCCGGGAGATGCCGTGGAGGTAACGGTGCGGCTCCGGCGGGACTTGCCCGCTCAGGGAGCCCGCCTGACCCTGAAACTGAAGGGAGGAGGCGCTCAGGAAGTGAACGTCCCGGGCGCGGACGTCCGGGATCGTATCACCGACATCGCATTCTCGAAAGATCTCTCTACGGTGTGGCTCTTCGTGCGCTCGGCGGCTGCGGGCAGGAGTCCCTCCCGCATGCTGATGGACGGGACGGATGTCAGCGCCGCCTGCCGCATCGCCCGCGACCCTGCCCTGGACCTGACTCCCGTCGTGTTCCACCCGTCGCAGCCTCTGGAGAAGACGAAGCTCTACAGTTTCCAGTCCGTCTTCAGTGACGGGGCCGTCGCAGCCGCCGCGCGCCGCGCGTTCCCGCAGGATATGCGCTACGGAACCTGGGGAGCCCGCCCCGGCGCGGAGGGAGAGCTGGAGGTGGGACGGCAGTTCGTCCTGGAGATGACCGCGCTGAATATGAACCTGCATATGGTAAGCATCGGCTCTGCAGCCGTGCAGGATTACTTCAAGAGCCTTGAAGGCCAGCAGGCCCTGAGAGACCTCGACATCCGCCGCGTGGTCCAGGAGCCAGGCAAGCAGGGCTCCACAACGCTGCACGCCTACTACCTGGCGGATGAGCCGGATACGGGGGACTACCGTGTCCAGGGTGTGCCGCCCGGAAAGCAGATCGGCTGCCTGGCGCAGGGGCTGGTTCAGCGGGCGCAGGAGCTGCGTCTGCGGGATCCGGCGACTCCTTCCATGTTGAACCTGAATCTCACCTTTACTCCGCAGAACTGGTATATCTACGGCCAGGTGCCGGACATCTTCTGCGCCGATCCGTATTACCAGCCGCGCCTCCGGCAGGCCTATGAGGATGGGCCGGGGCGGTATCCGCTGTATGCGAAGGCGGGCTTCGTGTATGCGGAGACCCACATCTGCAAACTGGCATGCGAGCCGCGTCCCCTGCACATCATCCTGTATGCCAACAGCTACGACGGGGAGGACGGCTCCTTCCGGGGGCCCAGTCCGTCGGAGAAGCGCATCGAGCTGTATTACGCGCTGGCTGCGGGAGCCAAGGGCTTCTCCTTCTGGTGGTTCCTGCCAGGCAAGCCGGCGCGCGGCCTGGCGGCGGAGGAGCCCGCCACTCGGGCTCTCCGTCGGGAAGTGGGGTTGATGGGCGCGGAGATCCGCACTCTGGGACCACTCGTCACCCGCAGTGCTCCTCTGAACCTTCCCGTCCAGCACTCTCCACGGATCTGGGTGCGCGCCCTGGCCTGCGGGGACGATTCGATCCTGCTGGTGGTGGTGAACGACGATTACATCAATGACCGGACGGGCACGGTCATCCGTCCGGTGCAGGATGCCAGACTCTCCCTGCGCTTGCCGGACTGGCTGGATGAGGCTTCCGTGTTCGAGGTCAATCATCTGGGAACGGCCGATGTCGCCGCACAGCTGGAGGGGAGGACCCTGCACGTGGAGCCCGGGACGGTGGAGGTGACCCGGGCGATCATCATCACCCGGGACGCCGGTCTGCGCCAGAAGCTCCAGACGCATTATGAGCGCAGCTTCGCCGCCAACGTCCGGGCGCTGGTGGCCCAGTAGGAACAAGCATTCACGAGAAGGAGAACTTGCTGCCCCCTGCGGAAATTCCTCGCGAAAGTGCACGGGGGGAGAAGGGGACGATGGCGCAGCGCATCGGACGGGCGGGGTTGGCCGCCTGCGTTGTTCTGGCGGCGGTCCTGCCGCCAGGGAGGCCGGCTATGGCTGAAAATGTGATTCGCATCGAACCGCAGGAGCCTTGTGGCCGGATCAGCCCGGTGATCCTACGGGCAGTTCCTGGAGCACATCTATGATTCCGTGGTGGACGGGCTCTGGGGGTAACGTCTGCGTGGTCCCTGCTTCGAAGAACCGCCAAATCAGTGCGGCGAGGGCTGGCAGGTTGAGCAGGGATCCTGGCACATAAGCGACGGCGAACTGATCGGAGAGGGAAGCGGCGCGGACAACCACCTGTTCACCGGCGATGCCGGCTGGTAGAACATTGAGATCTCCCTGAAAGCCCGCAAAGACAGTGGCGCCGAAGGGTTCCTGATCCTTTTGCACGCCCTGGCTGAGAATAACTTCTACTGGTGGACCCTGGGCGGCTGGGGCGACACCCGATCGTCGGTGGAGCAGGAAGTGGACGGGGTGCGCTCCAGCGTGCCCGGCACGCAGACCACTCACCCCATCCACTCCGGCCGCTGGTACGATATCCGCATCGTGCTGCAGAGACCGGAAAAGGTCCGCATCCGCGAGATCCCCGCGGCCTCGGATACGGTGTTTCCCGCGCATTCGGTCACGGTGATGCGCTTTGCCTCGGGGAAACAGTGAAACAACGGGCCGGCCTCCCCTGAAATAGCACGAGAGGCGCAGCGGGACCCTCCGTTTGGGTTCCTCAGGGAGGTGGCGGGATCCCCGCCCGCCGGGGTAATCAGTGGGGATGATGGAATTCGAAGTCAGGCGCGGCGAACAGACCGGCGCCGCCCGGAAAAACGAAGTTTGGGGTAGTCTCACCTGGCTGGCGGGCTCGAACGTGTCAACGGGAGACACGCTGACCCTGGGGCGGGTGGTCATCCGCCGCGGGCAAAGCAACCCGCGCCACGCTCACTCCAACTGCTGCGAAGCGCTCTATCTGCTCTCGGGACGGCTCCGGCACACGGTGGGCACCGAAGAGGTCATCTTGGAGCCGGGGGACACGCTCATCGTCCCGCCGGGCGTCTTTCACAATGCGGAGACCATCGGGGAAGAGGATGCGGATATGATCGTGGCCTACGACTCCGCCCAGCGGGACTTCATTCCCGAGGGCTAGAAGGCTCGTCGCCCGGACCGGTTGCTTCCCGAGGCGTCACCCGGCCAGAGATCTCATCCAGCCGCCGCGACAGACGCTCCAGCTCCCGCGCGGTCTCTCCCGCCGTCCGCGTAAAGCGCGCGAACGCCCGGAAGGCTTCCACTGCGGCCCAGAGAACCAGGGCGCACAGCAGAAGCACTGCTGTGGTGACAATGGCAAGAGCGGTCGGATTGTTCAGGTTTCCCACTGGCTTCAGCGCCCCCTGCAATTGAACACCCGGGGGGCCGTCGCGCGCAAGAGGCGCGCGCCCTCCGGGCAGGAGACCAGCCCGTCCGGGTGGAACCCTACGGCGAGCGGATGCCGCAGCCGCGAGCATCCTTTCAGTACATCTCAGGAGTAGCACCGTTGTCCGAGACAGCTCCGCCCGTTGAGATACTGGAGGCCCATCTGAGCTCCTTCGACCCTCAGGAGCGCAAGGCCGCCCTCCTGCAGCTTGTCGAACTCGCCCGGCAGGGTCAGATCGGCCTTCCGGATCCGCGTCCGGAGGTCAACCTGCATATCCATACGTTCTTCAGCTTCAACTGCGAGGGTTGGTCGCCCACCCGCGTCGCCTGGGAGGCCCGGAAGTACGGGCTCGAAGTGGCGGGCAAGGTGGATTTCGATGTGCTGGAAGGGATGGAGGAGTTTCTGGAAGCCGGGGAGATCCTCCGTCTGAAGACGGTCTGCGGACTGGAGACACGCGTCTTTATACGGGAGCTGGCGGACAGAGTCATCAACTCGCCGGGCGAGCCCGGAATCGCGTACTTTATGGCCGCCGGATGCACCCGTCGGCCGGAGCCGGGCACGCAGGCCGCAGGGACGCTCGCCGGGTTCTACCGCACGGCAAGAGCTCGCAACGAGGAGCTCATGGCGCGCGTGAACGCCTACCTTGGCGACGTGCAGCTGGACTACCGGCGGGACGTGCTCTCTCTGACCCCCGCGAAGAACGCCACCGAGCGCCATCTGCTGGCCGCCTATAACCGTAAAGCGCGGGAAGTCTTCCCGGACGAGGGGGACCTGTGCCGGTTCTGGTCGGACAAGCTGGGGATACCGTATCCGGACACGTGCGAGCTGGTCCGTCAACCGGTCCGGCTGCAGGAGACCATTCGCGGCAAGCTGATGAAAAAAGGCGGCGTGGGTTATGTGCAGCCGGACGCGGGTTCTTTTCCGGCTGTGGAAACCGTCTCGGAGTTCGCGCGCGACATCGGAGCTCTGCCCTGCCTCACCTGGCTGGACGGAACGAACCGCGGTGAGGAGAACGCAGATGAACTGGTGGAGCTGATGCTTGCCAAGGGCTGCGTCTGCGCCAACATCATCCCGGACCGCAACTGGAACATAGCCGACCCGGACGAGAAAGCTCTGAAGCTGCGCAAACTGGACGAGTTCATCCGCGCCTGCCGGGGCCAGGGACTGCCCATCGCCGTGGGGACGGAGATGAACCGGTCCGGCCTGCCTTTCGTGGACGACTTCTCTGCGCCGGAGTTGCGCGCTTACGTGCAGGACTTCCTGGAGGGCGCGCAATTCTTCTGGGGACACACTTTGCTGGCGCGCCACGCGGACTACGGGTATTTCAGCCCGCGCGTCCAGGAGGCGTTCGGAGCGGCCCGCAAGCGGCGCAACAAGTTCTTCCAGCTGGTGGGCGCTCTCCCCTATCCCTCACCCGAAAAGCTGGCCCAACTGCGGGAGAAGGATCTGGACCCGGAGCACCTGCTGGTCTGGTTGAAGGAGGGTTAGATCCGGATTCAGCTCTCCCCGGACGCAGGCCGGGCCAACAGCTCAAGCAACGCCTGCACCACCCCGCCGATGGTGTGAGGGTCCGCCTCCGCGTGGACCGGCAGTCCCAGATCGCGCGCCGTCCGGCTGGTAACGGGGCCGATAGACACCACCTTCACCGTCTCCGGAAGGTGGAAATCGGGCGTGTCCAGACCGGCCAGCTTCACGAAGTTGCGGACTGTGGAGGAGCTGGTGAACGTCACGGCGTCCACCGTCCCGGCGGCCAGCATCAACCGCAGCTCCGCCGCCTCGGTATCCGCGGCAACAGTCCGGTAGCACGGGACCACATCCACCTCGCAGCCGTGCCTGCAGAGCTGCTCCGGTATCAGCTCCCGCGCGTCGAGCGCCCGGGGGATGAGAACCCGCACGCCCGGCCGCTTTTCCGGAAATTCCTCCACGAAGGACTCCCCCACAAAACGGCCGGGAACGAAGTCCACCGTCAGTGAGCGCTCCTCCACGGCGCGGCGCGTTCCCTCGCCCATCACGCCGATCTGGATGCCGGCGAGCGCCCGCACGTCGCCGCCCAGATGGAAGATCCGGTCCAGGAAGAAGCGCACGCCATTTACGCTGGTGAAGACCACCCAGTCATAGCTCTCCAGCTCCTCGATGGCGCGGTCCAGCCGCTCCAGCGAGGGGCCATCCTCCAGCGGCCGGCACGAGATGACGGGAAACTCGATGACCCCGGCGCCGAGCGCCTCCAGGGCCTCCGTCAGCTCGCTTGCCTGCTCACGCGAACGCGTGACCACCACGTGCCGTCCGGAAAGCGGGCGGATATCGAACCAGCGCAGCTTCTCCCTGAGCCGCACAACCTGGCCCACCACCAGGATGGCGGGCGGCTTCACCGCATGCTCCTCCGCCGCCAGCGCAATGGCTTCCAGCGGAGCCGTGACAGTGTGTTGCTCCGGACGCGTTCCCCACTCGATGACCGCTGCCGGCGTATCCCCCGGCCGGCCGTTAGCAATGAGCCGCTCCGCGATCTGCGCCAGGTTGCCGACCCCCATCAGGAAGACCAGCGTGTCAACGCCGCGCGCCAGAGCCTGCCAGTCCAGCGAAGACTCCTCCTTGGCGGGATCCTCGTGACCGGTGACGATGGCGAGCGAGCTGGCGCAGTCCCGATGGGTGACAGGAATCCCTGCATACGCCGGGACGGCGATGGCCGAGGTGATGCCGGGAATCACTTCAAAGGGCACGCCGGCGGCCGCGAGGGCCTCGGCCTCCTCGCCCCCACGCCCGAAGACGAACGGATCCCCACCCTTGACGCGCGCGACCACTTTGCCCTCCCTACCGCGGCT
>CALCJH010000435.1 GCA_937967775.1 uncultured bacterium
CGCCGCCGAAGCCGGCGCCCGGGTCATCGTGCTGGAGCGCAACACGCGCGTGGGGCGCAAGCTACGCATTTGCGGCAAAGGCCGGGCGAACGTCACAAACATTGCGGATGTTGCCGAGTTCGTGACGGCCTTCGGCCCGAACGGCCGCTTTCTGTACGGCGCGTTCTCGCGCTTCTTCCGGGATGATCTCACCGCGCTCCTCGAATCGCTGGGGGTGCCCTGCAAGGTTGAGCGGGGAGGACGCGTCTTCCCACAGTCCGACGACGCCGACCACGTCGCGGACGCGCTGGAGCGGCGGGCACGTTCGCTGGGGGCAGTGTTCCGGATGGGAGCGCGCGCACGGCGGCTGGCGTTGCGGGAAGGAAGGATAGCCGGCGTGGAACTGGAGGACGGGGAGCTGATCCCGGCAGACAGCGTCATCCTGGCCACCGGGGGCATCACCTATCCCGCCACAGGCTCGACCGGCGACGGCTACCGGATGGCGGCGGAGGCCGGGCATACCGTCGTGAAGCCCCGGCATGCGCTTACCGCAATGAACTGCGCCGAAAAATGGGTGCTGGAGGTGGCGGGACTGAGCCTCAGGAACGTGCAGGCCACTATCTTCGCTCCGGAGCATCAGGGACAAAAGCCCGTCGGCCGCGAGTTCGGCGAGATGTGCTTCACGCACCGGGGAGTATCCGGCCCCATCATCCTGACGCTGAGCCGCCGCGTGGTGGACCTGGTGGGACGCACACCGCTCATCCTGTCCATTGACCTGAAGCCAGCCCTCACACGGGAACAGCTGGAGGCGCGGCTCCAGCGGGAGATGGCGGGCTCCAACCGTCACCTGCGGAATTACCTGCCGACGCTGCTGCCGAGGTCTCTGGCGCGCGCGTTTCCGGGCATTCTGGGGCTGGACGAGCACGTCCCGCTCAACCGGGTGACGCGCGAGCAGCGGGAGGCCATCATCGAAGGGCTCAAAGACCTGCATCTAAGCGTGGTCAAGCTGGCTCCGCCGGAAGAGGCGATCGTTACGGCCGGGGGGGTGGCCATCGGCGAGGTAGATCCCCGCACGATGCAGTCACGGATTATCCAGGGCCTCTATCTGGCCGGTGAGGTGCTGGATATAGACGGCACCACCGGGGGCTACAACTTGCAGGCGGCGTTCAGCACCGGATGGGTGGCGGGCAGAAACGCCGCGCAGGGAGCTCCTTTCGTGCCGCTTCAGGATCGCCGGGAGCAGAAAAAGGAAAAAGCCGCCGCCAGTCCGGCGGCGGCTCGTCAGTCGCGGGAGTCCCGCTCGACAGTCGAGATCCCCAGCGGGCAATAAAGGCCACAACGGCCCGTGATGGCTGAAGCGATGGGCAGAAGTCCCAGCAGTCCCAGCCAGCTGCCGTAGTAAACTCCAGCTCCGATGATCGCGGCCCCCGCCGCCAGGCGGATATTCCGGTCGAGCCTTCCGATGTTGCGCTCCATAGTCTGCTCCTTTGCTGGCAAACCTCTGCCAGCCACCAGGAACAACGCTGGAGAGCGCCATTCAGTTCGCACAGGGAAAAACAGTCAGAATCCCTTCAGAGTCGGCGTGGATCGTAATAATCCCGACCCGCAGCCTGATCCCAGGTCTGCTCGAACTTCATCCAGCGTGCGCTGCCGTCGGCGAACACATAGTTCGCTCCACCACCGTGGACCGTGATGTTGACGCTCTTTGGAAGCTGGCGGGCCGGGTCCCACTCTCTGCCCTGAATCATCGCATTGGTCTCACGCGGCGGATTGCCCCAAAACATCGGCATGAAATGGTCTTTGGCAACGGTCCACGAAAGCTCCGCCACCACGACTGTGCTGGACGGATAGGTCACCTGCCCCATCTTGAGTCCCCAGTAAGGAGGATGATTGGGAGTGAAATAGGCATTGATGCCGTACGAGGTCCGGCGGCGCGTGGCCGGGTCTGCGCTCTGCCAGAGCGCAGAGGTGTCCGACGGACATCGGTTCAACAGATCGGCCCGCGAATAAGGACGCACGGTATCCAGCCAGGAGATGTCCGAGAACATAGATCCCTGCATCATCATCCGTGCGTAAGGGTAGCCGTCGCGGTTGTCCGTGCAATACATCATTATCGCCATGCCGATCTGCCGGCAGTTGGCCAGACAGCTTGCTGCGCGGGCCCTCTCCCGCGTGCGGCTGAAGACCGGGAAAAGAATGGCGGCCAGGATCGCAATGATGGCGATGACCACCAGCAGTTCGATCAGGGTAAAGCCTTTTCGATTGACTGTGCGCATTGACGCGCCTCCCGATGGAAGATTCCTGCGCAAAGGTTAGCACGAAACGCGACCGGGTAGCAACAATATCCTCGACACGAGGTTCGCCCCGAGGGAAAACGGCAAAGGCGCCGATGTCACCGGCCACCCTTACGTCCGGCGAAGCGGCGCGCTCGCTGACGCGGCTAAGTTACCTGAGCTCTGGCAGCGGCGATCAGGATGTCCGCCACCTCAGGCCGTGAGAACTCCATCGGCGGCCGCTCGCCTGCCGCCAGCATCTCCCGCACTTTCGTACCAGAAAGCGAGACGCGATCCTCCGCTGCGTGGGGGCAGGTCTTGGTGCTGGCCATCCCTTCACAGCGGTTGCACCAGAAGGAGTGCTCGAAGTTCAGGATGGTGACGCCCAGCTCTTCCCGGGTAAACTGGTCAAAGATGCGCTGGGCGTCGTATGTGCCGTAGTAGTTACCCACGCCCGCGTGGTCGCGCCCGACGATGAAGTGCGTGCATCCGTAGTTCTTCCGCACCATCGCGTGCAGAACGGCCTCGCGCGGGCCGCCATAGCGCATAGCCGCCGGCATCACCGACAGCACCACACGGTCCTTCGGGAAATATCCCTCGATCAGCGCCTCGTAGCAGCGCATACGCACGTCAGCAGGGATGTCGTCGGACTTCGTCTCACCCACCAGGGGATGCAAAAGCAGCCCGTCTACGATCTCCAGCGCACACTTGATGATATACTCGTGAGCCCGGTGCACCGGGTTGCGCGTCTGGAAGCCCACCACGGTCTTCCAGCCCAGCCGGTCGAACTCGGCGCGCGTCTGAGCAGGCTCCAGCCGGTACTGCCTGAAGTCGGAGTGCTCCGGCCGCCGCAGCATCGTGACCGGGCCGCCCACCAGCAGATCCTTTTGCGCGTAGAGCGCCGCCACCCCCGGATGCGCCTCGTCCTCCGTGCGGAACACCTCGCGGGCCTCGCGCCGCCTGTCATAATCGAAGACCTCGCGCACGGTCATCACCGCGTATACCTGCCCGTCCGGACCTTCCAGAGCCAGACGGTCCCCCTCGCGCAGTCCCGAAGCTGCCTGGCGCCCGATGGACAGGGTGATGGGGATCCCCCAGACTTGGCCTCCGGCAAGGCGCATCTCACTGACGCATCGCTCGTAATCGTCCCGCGTCATAAAGCCTTCCAGAGGGCTGAACGCCCCGCACCCCAGCATCTCCAGGTCCGAAAACTCCCGTGGATTTAGAGAGATGCGTTTCAGGCCTTCCGCCTCCCGGAGAAGCTCCCCGGCCATCTCCGCGGGGGCCATCAGATCCACCAGTCTTCCACCGTGCGGCACAGAACTCATACCGTCCGTTCTTCCCTTCGTTTCGCCTCAGATATCCCAGTTGAGCGCTTGCGGCCGGACGAACCGCCCCGCCGCAAGCGCCTCGATAAAAACGTCGAAGCAGATCAGTTGCATCTCCACGCGCCGCTCAAAATCCAGACGGCCGGGGGACTCCGTGGTGATAAGCTGGAGCACCCCGTGGTGCCAGAAGTATACCGCCTTCGGCAGGTCGGACCGTCGCAACGGTCCTTTCGGGACGATGATACCACCCGAGGCGGGAAGCCCCTCGATCACGTCGGACTCCTCGATGGGGCATCCGCGCCGCCGCAGAGCGGCGATCATCTCCTCGGCAAGGCTTGCCCGGCCGGGTCGCGCCCGCTCGTACAGGTACATCCCGTAAGTGTCTATGTCCTCGTGGATGTCAAGCGTAAAATCGAACCGCTGCCCGGCAAGCGCTGTCTCGACGATGCGGATCTCCTCCGCCTGCCCCTGTTTCATAAACTCGCGGTTCAGATCCCTGCCCTGCCAGTTCTCCCGGGTGTTCAGCTCCCAGCCGGTGGGATTGTCGCAGGGAAACAGCAGGATGTCCGCGTCCAGGCGGGTGGCGTTCTCTCGCAGGCGGCGCATCGCCTCCAGAAGCGTCTCGGGGCCGGCCGGCTCGTCGCCATGCATCCCGGTGGAGATGCAGATCCGTTGCGTCCCCGCCCCCAGCCGCATCCGCATGAAATGCATCTCATACCGCCCGAGCGGGCATTCGAATGCTCCGGCCGTTTCGAATGTGGCGCCGGTCTCTTCCGCCCTGCGGCGGAAGCGACCCATCAATTCCGGATAGGAACGCTGCTTCTCCATTCGCGTGCAAAGGGGAGTATAGCGAACAGGTTGCAGAGCCGCGAGAGGGGGAAAGCGCGCTAGTAGCGGATTACCTTCAGGGGACCTTCATCGCAGACCAGCGCGGAGAGAACGGGGTCCTGCAGCACATCCGCGAGGTCAGCGTCCTTGCCGTCCACTTTCATAGCCCGGCGGACGAGACGAATGCCGTGGCTGTAGTCCACGTAGCGATCCGTATGCACGGTGGTGAGAGGCTGGATGGGGCTCCCGTCCGGGTAATGCCAACCGTAGATGGCCACCCTCCCGGAGCGCTCCAGCAGGCGGTTCGTAATGACGACATCCTTCTTTCCGCCGGCGATTAGCGTGTCCGGAGCAGCCCGGCGGGTGCGGGCATCCAGAATCCGGCT
>CALCJH010000436.1 GCA_937967775.1 uncultured bacterium
TAGAAGGGCGGGAGCACTGTGGAACACCAGGTCTCGACCCTCTCTCCATCCCCGGACATACGTCTCGGCCAGCGGACGGATGAACGTGCGGAACAGATCGTGCGCCTGCCGCCTCATCAGAGGCCGCATAAGCGTGAGGAGCCAGGGGCGGAACATTTTGAGGAAGGCTGCATATCCTTCAACCACTCCTGCGGCCACCTCCCTCACTTTCTCGCGCCCGCAGACGATGGTGCATCCCACGTCCCAGGGAGGAACCCCCATCGGGGCGGAGGCAGCCATCTGCACAATGCGGCGCAGGATCTCGGGCGGCACCTCCTCGTCGCTGAAGTGCCGGACGCTGCGGCGGGACTCCATCAGTGCCTGCAGCGCATCGCCCCCGGCGCGCGCCTCCTGCGGCGGCAGCTCAAACAGATCCTCCGGAGAGACGCCGCGCCCGGTCACTGAGATGGCGTCCCCGGGACAGACCATCATACAGTGTCCGCACGCGATGCACCCTAGCAGGCTGTCCTCCCGAGCTTGAAGGCGCCCTTCATCGAGGAACAAAACATCTGCCGGGCAGATTCGCGCGCACTGGCCACAGCCAGCACAGTTTGCAGGGTCGATCAAGACCGTCCCCTGCTCCCGAAACAGACTGTGTGCCACTGCCACTGCGGCTCTCCTATCTGAGTGATACACCGCGCGGCCGTAGGCCACCCTGTCGGGCCAGCGGTGGGAGGGGAAAAACGAGGGTTTGATCTACTGTGCAAAAACGAACCGCATTTGTATTCTATCACGCCGAGAGACATCGGACAATCGCCAACCCCGTGAAGGAGCGGTCGCCCCGGCAACCCTGTCTGCGGGCAGGTGTTTCACGCGACGGCATCGTGGGAGCGGGGGGTGAGCGCATCGCGTCTCGGTCCAGGCCGGGGGCGCGAGTCACGAGCGAAAGGTTGGCGGCGCGGGCTCAGCCCTTTTGCTCCGGCGCGCAAGTCCCCGGGTCAAATAAGCTTCCCACGTTCGTCTCGGTTTTCTTGAGTTTTCATTGCAAAACCCATTTACTCGGGGCCGGAGGTGCGGTATGCTGAAATCACAGAAGGCACCGATCAGGTGCTGAAGGCATTTATTCCTCCTTCTTGCTAAACCTTTAGACCGGCAGAGAGGGAGGTTGGAACACTTTGAATATGCACATTATGCACCTTAGTGATCATGCGATGAGCGACAGGGTCTGCTCTGAAAGCTGGTGAACTCCGATGGCAGCGTGCATTTCTACTCTCAGGCGTCATGGGCTTTCCCGATGCGCCGGGATGGTCATTACCCGGCGCCGGGCCGACCGACGACAGGGATTCACTCTCATCGAGCTTCTGGTCGTCATCGCGATCATAGCCATTCTGGCGGCCATCCTGTTCCCTGTGTTTGCGGCTGCCCGCGAAAGGGGCCGGCAGTCAGCCTGCCTGGCTCATCAGAACGAGCTGGGCAAGGCCATGATGATGTATGTAGACGATCATAAGGGTTTCTTCCCGCGAGGCTATTTCACGGTCCAAGAACCCCGCCCCGGGTCGGTGATCCTCCTCAGCGTACCTGGCAGGACACCGTGGGGTTACGTGTACTGGGGACTGGAGAAGTACTGCAGCAGTTCCTGGAAGATCCTGATCTGTCCGTCCGACCCCTTGACCTTCAATCCAGGATTCGGAGGATCCGCCTCTTACGCATACAACTCCTGGTATCTTGGCAACATGACTCCGGACTGGCAGGTGCGAGGCCCCCAGATCCGCGATGCCCAGATCGCTAACCCTGCCCAGACGGTGATGATCATCGAAACCCAGCCCCATCCGGTGCAGTATCAGGGGCAGTGGATCCGCACCGACCACGCATACCCGCCGTCCATCTCCAGGGGTCAGTACCCGGGCTACGGCGGCATCCCGAAGGGTTACGACAGCTTCACCGCCTCCCGTCACAGGAAGGGGTTGAACGTCACCTGGGCAGACGGACATGCCAGCTGGATGCCCAAATACGGGGATCTGAGTAAGGACGATACTCTGTGGGATCTCGAATAAGCGACCAGCCACGCCCACTCCCGGCCGGTCAGGGGATGCGAGCAGAGAAAGGAGAGTGAAGTGAACGTTGCTATCATTGGCTGCGGGGGGATCGCCCGGGCGCACGCGGAATGCGTGCGAGAGTTTGAGGAAGACCATCTGGTGGCTGTCGCGGACATTGACCGCGAAGCGGCGGAGCGCTTCGCGGCCCAGTGGGGAGGTAAGCCTTTCCCCACAGTCGAGAACTTGCTGGCTGAGACGCTGCCCGATGCAGCTATCGTCTGCACCCCTCCGAACACACACCGGGCGGTGGTCAGTGCGTTGCTGACCGCTGGAGTGCCGGTGCTGTGCGAGAAGCCGCTGGCGCACATCGTCCGTGACGCGGAGGCGCTGGCGGATCTCGCGGGAGAGACCGGGCTACCGGCCTATGTGGCCTACTGCCATCGTTTCAATCCGGCCGCGCGGCTGATGCGCGACTACGTCGGGCAGGGACGGACAGGCCGAGTTCATACCTTCCGGAACGCTTTCATCGGCTTTGCTCCGCACCTTACGACAGCCTGGAGGACCGAACCGGATATCTCAGGCGGCGGGTGTCTGATGGATAACGGCAGCCACAGCGTTGATCTCCAGCAATTCATTCTGGGACCGATTGCCGACGTCTATGCCAGCCTTCACTTTGACGGGCAAGGACGTGGGGACGTAGCTGCAGATCTTCTGACGATAAGCGAATCGGGCGTTGCAGGACTCATCAGTGTCAGCTATGTCAGCCCTAAACCAGAAGCCCGGTTCGAAATCATTGGTAACGAAATGGCGCTGGAATACGACTACGCCACCAGCGGGGCAACGGTTACGGCATACCGCCCGGGACACGACCCCGAACGCCTTCCGCTCCCGGCGGGATGTGATGTGCGCTTCATCGAGCAGTACCGCGCCTTCCGCGAGGCGCTACAGGGCCGTCCGACGGACCTGGCCACCTTTGAAGACGGCCTCAGCGTTTCGCGCATCATAGACCGCTGTCAGCGGCAGGCTGGCATCACAGGGGGCATCGCGTGAGCGGGGGAGCTTTGTCGGACGCGGGAGTTCCCGGCATCGGCCTGGTCGGGTGTGGCATCATCTCGCAATGCCTGTTGGAGGGCGCAGAGCTAGCAGGCATCCCGATCCGTGCTGTCTGTGATGTGGACAGGGGAAAGGCCGCTCGTACCGCGCAGCGGGTTGGAGCGTATGTCCGGGAGACGTATGAGGAGTTGCTGGCGGACCCGGAGATCCAGGCGGTCATCATCGCTCTGCCGAACGATGCCCACTACCTTGCTGCGCTTAAGGCGCTTGATGCCGGGAAACACGTTTTCTGCGAGAAGCCTCTCACCACATCAGCCGCCCAGTCGCTGGAGGTTGCCCGGCGGGCAGAGACAAGCGGGCTGGTCTTCCAGATGGGCTACATGAAACGCTTCAATCCCGCCTTTTCTGCTGTCAAGCAGAGGCTGCACCAGATCGCGCCGGTCACAACGGCCTCTTTCCGGCTGACGGTATCGGGAGATCCGGTCCTGGAGGGCCCGGGCAGGGAACCATCAAGCTGGCACGCCGACATCGAGCGGGCTGGAGGTGGCTTTCTGGTGCACTCGGGAAGCCATCTGCTGGACCTGATGATGTTCTACTTCGGTCTTCCGGAGGCGGTGTGGGGCTCACTGAGACGCGATGCCAGCGGCAATGAGTATGCCAACAGCTTCATGTTCCGCTTCCCGGACGGGCTGCACGTCAGCCTGCAGATGGTCCAGACCCGAGCCCGGGGACTTGGCTATGCTGGCAGCACGTGGGAAGAGATTGTCGAGGTCAATGGTGTGAACGGACGACTGGCGGCGCAGGGAGCCGACTGGATGGGCAAAGTTCCTCCCCGCGCCTCCTTCCATCCCGCAGATGGGGAAGGCCCGAGAGAACTGTTTACCTTCTGGGAATCGCAATGGGCGGAGGAGATGAAAGCCTTCGTAACGGGTATCGCAGAGGGCCGTTGCCTGGGAAGCACCGCTGCCGATGGATACCGTGTGGACTATGTGCTGGAGCAGTTGAAGCGTCTGGAGAACGAAAGCGGTCTGCTGGAGTTGCGGTATGAACTCTGACCGAACAGCAGGCAAAGAGATGCGGGCGATGGTCCTTACGGGCAAGGACCGGTTGGAGCTGCAGGAGGTGGACCGGCCGGAGATCCACCCGGAGGGTGTGCTCGCCAGAGTGGAGGCCGTAGGGATCTGCAACGCTACCGATCTGAGGGTTGTGGAGGCTGACGACCCGACGACGGTCTGGCCGAACAGGCCTTGGCCTGTGATCCTGGGGCACGAAGTCTGCGGAGTTGTGGAGGAGGTGGGAGCGGAAGTGCAGGGCTGGCAGTCGGGCGACCGGATCGCCGGCTGGTGCCCACCCTGCGGAGGATTTGCGGAGTTTTGCCAGTTATACCCAAGCTATATGGCCGCAGTCCGGGTGCCCCCGGAGATGCCTGCCGAAGAGGCGGCGCTTCTGGAGCTGGCAATCGGGACGACACGATATTTCATGCCCGACGAGGTGATGAGCCGGGTTCGAGCGGCCCGATCGGCGCTGGTGCTAGGACTGGGACCATCCGGGCAGTTATATGTCCGCGAGTGCGGTCTGCTGGGGATCCCGCAGGTCCTCGCGAGCGACCGGCACGAGGCGCGCCGTAAACTGGCTCGTGAGATGGGCGCGGCCGAAGTATTCGAGGGTGGGAAAGAGCCCTTCCGCACTCTGCGGGACAGAGGGCAGACGGTGGATGTGGTGATTGACACAACCGGCCGGGATCTTGTGGACGACATCCTGCAAGTCCTCGCGCCCGGAGGAGTCATTATCCCGTTCGGGGTGGGGGTGGACTGGGAGTCTAAAAGATCCCTCCTGGACGAGCGGGGAATCACGCTGCCCAGTGCGCATCTGAAAGAGGCCCGCCTGGCCGCACCGCAGGTCCTAGAGTGGGTACGAAAAGGAAGGCTGCCGGTGTTCAAGCTGATAACCAGGACCGGCCGACTCGAAGACATACCTGATGCGCTTCAGTCTTTGCGGGAGAGGCGTGACATCAAAGTGATCATTCGCCCCTGTTAAAGGGTCCCCGACGGTCCTTGCGGGGCTGAATGGCAACTGAATAATGCACATTATGCACCTTATTTCACAGACTCCGTCCAAGGAGGTCAGGCGGATGGCCGAGGCGATGATACGTTGCTGGATCAGTGCGAGCCTCGCGCTGGCAATGACGGCGGGAGGAGGGACCATGGGGTATGCATCCGAGTTCGACCCCCTGAAGGAACTCCACGAAAGGGAGCGGACCGTGACCGCGTCCTGGACTGCCGAGCCCCCGGCGGTTGACGGCGTTATCAACCCCGGCGAGTGGGACTGCGCGGCAGCGACCGCAGGATTCCACAGCGCGACTGAGGTCTCGCTGCTGCCGGAAAGCCCGGTGATCTTCACCGCGTATGGACAGAGTCACATCTATGTGCTGATCGTCACCCCGCAGGACGCCTCGCGGCCGCTTTCAGCGCGTGTCACAGAGCGCGATGTCGCCGCTCTGGTGAGCGACGACAGTATCGAACTGTTCCTGAGCCCAGACCTGAAAAACGTCTTTCAATTCATTACCAACCCCGCCGGTATAACGGCGGACCTCAAGAATGATACTCTGCATTGGAGCGGCGAGTTCAAAGCCGCGGCAGGGGAGATCGAAGGATCCGCTCTCCCGGCGGAGTGGGGACTTCCGGCCGGGAAATACTGGTTTGCGGAGTTTGCCATCCCTTACTCTACACTGGAAACTTCAAAGCCGTCGGCAGGCGATCGCTGGAGCATCAATGCTGCCGTAAATCGCGCCGGGCCGTGGGCGGCGCTGAGTGAGCGGAAGGACAAGCTCTTCTCCCACATTCCCGATCACGCCGCACTGATCTTTCTTGGGCCGGGGGAACCGTATGTCCAGTTGACCACACTGGGGGCGTTTCATTTCGGGGAACCAGCTCCTGCCGGGCGGGTGTTCAACCCGGGTAGTAATCCCATCCGCGTCAACCTGGACCTGGATATGCGCAAGGAGGGCAGCCGGACCACCGAGGACGCCTACCGCACCATCATCGGCGCTATCAAGTCCTTCAGCACCGTTCTGGACGTGCCGCCATCTTCCAACCGAGCTTTTAGCTTTCCGAACGAAGCCAAGGACACCACCATTGACCGGCTGGCCATCCGGATGGCTCTGGCGGGCGAAGACGGCAAAGCCCAACAGGATCTTGTGCTGCGGCGAGGCAAAGTGCAGGTCCTTCCGCCGCTTGTCCTTCGGATCGGGAATGTGCCTTCGCGCCGCTACTCCATTCTGACGGCCGAGACTTCCGGCCTGAAGAGCCGGCTGAAGGAGAAGCCGGTAACCTTACGGGTTACCGTGCAGGATCAGGAGGGCAAGACTGTGCTGACGCGGCAGACGGCGGGATCCGCCGGGCAGCATGAGCTGCGTCTGGACTGGAACCGTCTCCCCGCTGGCGAGTACCAGTGCAAAGTAACCGCAACTTCGGTTGAGGGAGACGAGATGGCTTCCGCCGAAACATCCTTCCATATTCCGGAAGACCCTGTCTGGCTGACCAGCACCATTTACGATAACTACGGGAAGACCGACCGCGTACCTCTGCCCTGGCGCCCAGTCAGGATGAACGGGCGGACGCTGGATATCTGGGGCCGGACGGTCACCTGGGAGCCCACCAGCATTTTGCCTTCCAAAATCAAGAGCCTTGGTGTGCACCTGCTGGCCGAACCCATGAAGCTGGTGGTGTCGGCCGGTGGTCAGGAGTTTGCCATTCCGATGGACTCGTTCCGCGTCACAGCGCAGAACCGCAAACGGGTCACGTTCTTCGCGGAAGGGAAGGCCCGGGGCATCGGCGTCCGCGCGGATATGTTCGCGGAGTTCGACGGGTTCATCTGGGTGCAATTGACCCTCACAGACCAGATCGAGGGGCGGAAAGTTGATTCCTTGCGCGTCCTCACCAGAATGGACGCGTCACAGACCCATCTGTACCAGACCTTCACGAGGAATCTCACGGGCGCCATTCCAGACAAACCTGTCCGGATCGCCTGGCAGCCGTTGCCGAACGAATCCATCGTAAACTTCTATCACTGGCTGGGCAATGAAGACCGGGGGCTCGGTTTCACCTTCGCCACCCTCCAGCACTGGATTCCTCGCTCGGAGGACAACTTCGCAACCATCATCCCGGGCAAAGACAGGCACACCTACGCCATCAACCTGATCGAACGGCCGGCGTCTCTCGACGGGCGGCGGTTTGTCTTCGGCATCCAGGCCACGCCCATCAAACCCCTGCCACCGGACTGGCACGGCATGGTGGCCACCAGCAAGCACTGGCAACCCTGGCGGTTCTCGAACCAGAAGCCTGAGTGGGTGGACATTGAACTGGTGTGGCCGGAGCCGATGACCACCATCATGCTCGGGCTCAACAACCCCTACAACGTGGATGCGAAGCAGTTTCTGGAGCATCTGAAAGAGTCGCACGATCGTGGTGTCTCCCTGGTGACGGTGGCATCCTGCCCGCAGAAGATTTCGCATCACGACCACTGGATGCGGGATTTCGACCTGGAGTGGAAGAACCTGCCGGAATCCGTATTGAACTGGAACGGTGTGCCCACCTACCAGAACTGCGGACGTTCCTATACCCTCCGGAAGTGGCTGTTCTACGGCTGGGCGGTGGAAAACGTTCAGAAGCTGGGCACGGATGGTATCTACTTCGACGGATGGCAGTCGGGCCAGATGGGCTGCTGGAATCCGCATCACGGTTGCGGGTGGGTGGATGAAGAAGGCCGCAGGCACCTGACGGTGCCTGTGCTGGAGGGTCGCGAGTTCAATCAGCGGATGTGCCTCTTCCTGGAGGACCATGTCAAAGCTCCGCATTTTCTGGCGGAGGGAGCGCCCGAGCGCCCGGGGTTCCCCAGATACCACTACTGGATCCATTCTTGGGAGTTCGTGCCGTCCGTGATGGGCTATGCCACCGAGTGGCTGACCGGGGAGTTCACCGGTTACCCCCAGACGGGCACCAGCACGTTTGATCCGGCAGGGTCTTTTGCGGACTGTATTGGGCTGGACTTCTTCCGCACCCGAGGGCTTTCCACCAACTACGGCGTCACCAACTTGTGGCTTCCCATGATCTGGGAGGACGAGGAGGAGCTGAAACGGGACCAGCAGACAGTCATGGCGCTCGCCTGGTTCCTTCCGCATGGAGTCCCCATCGGAGGAGCGAGCTACCTGAACCGCCAGACTTTGATGGAGGTGCTGGACGTCCTCTACCGTTACAACCACCGCCACGCAGAGTTCACTCCAGGATGGCGCGCAAACCCGTTCTGGACGATAGAAAGCCCGCGTTCGCGCGAAGTGATGGTGGCCACCTGGAAGACTAAGGGGCAGAACCGGGTGCTGGCCGTTGTTTCTAACCTGCAGTTGAAAAAGGACGCGGAAGTCACTTTGCGCTGGACCGGCTTTCCCGGAGCCCGTTTCGTGAATGCCCGCACCGGAGAGGATCTGACTCCGCGACAGGGACGGCTGACAGTCACGCTGAAGCCCGAGACATTTGTTCTCATTGCAGCAGAGAGGGAACGCGAGACACCCACCCATCGGGGAGCCGACCGCAGATGAAAAAGATCGGATTCATAGACCATTACCTGAAGAACTTCCACGCGGCTATCTACCTTAAGCTGATCCGCGAAGGCAGCTTCGGGGACCGTTTCGACGTTGCCTACGCCTACGGGGAAGTGTCCGTTGACGGCGTGGACAGCAGGAAATGGTGCGAGGAAAACGGTGTCGAGCTGCTGGAGAGCCCGGACCGGCTGGTCGAGAACTCGGATTGCATCGTCGTGCTTGCGCCTAACAACTCGGAGCGTCACTGGGATCTTTGCCAGGAAGCGCTTCGATCAGGAAAGCCGGTTTACGTTGACAAGACATTCGCCCCTGACACAGAGACGGCGGTCAGGTTGATTGACCTGGCAGTGAGCTCGGGCACCCCCATGTTCACCACCTCCGCCCTGCGGTTCGTCCCGGAAATCCGGGAGTTCCGGGAAGGGATCGGCAAGCAGCATCCGGCTAGGGCGGTGAGTGTTCGGGGCCCGAGCTCCTTCGCCGTTTATGCAGTACATGTCATCGAGCCGCTGGTGATGCTGCTGGGACACGGAGCCTCATCCGTGACCTACTTTGGAGATGGCAGTTTTATGCAGTTCGGCGTCAGCTATCCGGACGGACGCATTGGCGGCTTCAATCTCTTCGAACCGGGTTGCTCTATTGGCGATCAATGGTACGGCCATCCCTTCGAAGCCAGCATTATCTTCGGCGAAGGGACGGTCGCCTACCGGTTTACCACCGGCGATATGTTCCGCGACCTGGCGGACGCAATGTGCGCCTTCTTTGAAGGCGGCCCTTCCCCTGCCCCCTATGAAGACACCATTGAGGTGATGGTGCTCATCGAAGCTGGACGGGAGGCGATGGCCAGACCCGGAGAGCAGATTCCCGTGAAAGGACGCAGGAACTGAACCATGCAGGGACGCGGCATCCAGGCCACGGCGGAAAGAGAGCACGCCAGCGGGGGACACCTCCTACTGCGCGGCCGCACCTGGCTAATGGAGGTAAGCCCTGAGTCCGGTTGGGCAGAACTCAGCCTGCCGGATCACACACCTCTCTTCCGCTTCCCGGCAGCAGCGAGGACGGTTCTGGCTGACGGCAGGGAAGAGGAAACGCCGAGCGCTGCCCATTGGAGCGCCGAGGAGGACGGGCGAGTGGTCTTGACTGCGCGGGGAACGGTCTGGGCGGAGCATAACCTGAGCTTTGAGGCGCACGAGGACTTCCTGCTCGTCCGGTTCCACGCTAAGGCAGCAACTCCTCTGCGGGTGCGCGAGACCATGCTTTTCTCCCGCGACAGACGCGGTTTGGAGCTCGGCTGCATACTGGAAGGGTTCGCCCCGGCTCCAGTGCACGGGCGCGACGGGGAAGAGGCGCTGTTCTCAACGGTTCCGTGCTCCACGACCGTGCAAAGCTATCTCACGCCGCCTCCAGCCCTGGTAGGAATCCATATGCCCGCAGGCTGGGCCGGGATAGGACTGGCCAGCTTGCCCGACGCCGAAGGAATGCTTCTCACCGACACCTGGGAGGCGCTCATAGATCGACCGTCCGGGCACATCGAAACCGGTGCCGGGGAATACTACTCGCCCCCGCCCGTTGTGTGTGTCTTCGCTGAGGATCCCTGGTCTCTGGTGGAAAGATTCCGGACTGCGCTGGTGGAACTCGGGGAGACCGGCGCCACGCCGATCGAGGAACGCAGCCTTCCCGACTGGTGGAAGTCCCCGTTCTATTGCACCTACGGGGACCAGATCATCGAGATGCAGCCGCACTGGTGTACAGACCGCGACTGGGCTCACCCTGCTTATACATCGGACTGGGTCAGGGAGAAGGTTGCAGCGCTGGAACGGCGGCTGGACTGGAACGGTTTCACGGTGATCATTGACGCGTTCTGGACAGATCCCTGGAACGCGGACCCGGTTCCCTCAGCGCGGTTTGAAGATCTTCCTGAGCTCATAAGGTGGCTCCACGCTCGCGGGCATAAAGTGCTTCTCTGGTACTTTCCCTTCCATACAGCCCTGACAGGTGGACACGGGTGCCTGGCCAGGGAGTTCCAAGTGCTGGATCCGGGCTTGCCGGAAGATGCGGTGGAGGGATCTATTGACGCCACCGCCCCCGGCTTTCGTGCTTACGCCGCCGAGATCTCACGCCGGATGTTCGGAAGGAAGGGCCTCGATGCAGATGGGGTAAAGCTGGATTTCCTGTTCCGGCTTCGCAGTCCCGCAAATGCCCGCTACCATCGTCCGGAACAGGGCATGGGTCTCCGGGAAGCTCGCCTGTGGCTAGAGATCTTCGCCGAAGAGGCCCGGAAGGTCAAACCTGATGTGCACATCAACTGGAGCGCTGGCGATCCCCGCTTCGATGGCCTGTTCAGCAGCAACAGGACGCACGATGTGCACCGGGATCCTCTGGAAATCCAGCGCCGGGCCCGTATCTGCACCGCGGGCTGCCCCGGCACGCCGGTGCAGATGGATGGCTGCCTGATGCGTGCGTCCTGGGCGGAGGAGGCCTATCTGGCCGCTGCGGTCTACGGGATCCCCTCCCTCTATTACAGCCATACGTTCCATGGGGGCGACCCGATCCCGAATGAGACTATGGGCATTCTGGCCACCCTTCTGCGGCTTGCTGCAGAGAAACCGTGGGGACGCGCCCGCTTTCTGGGTTACGGAAGATGGCAGCTGGAGAGCGCAGGAAAGATCGTGGCCGAGAGTGTCGAGGGGCGGGCTCTCGTGATGTTTCCTTCCAACGCTGAGGGGCGGATCTTCAGTCTGGACAGCAGAAGACGGCGACTGCCTCTCCATGGGCGCACCCTAGCAGGAATCGAGCCCCGGCCCGCGGCGCTGATGGTCCGAGGCGGCCAGGTGGAGGCCGACTGGGTTCGCGGAACCCTGTACCGCCTGTCTGTGAAGGAGGAGACCTGATGTCTTCGTTCCTGGCACGGTCTGTGGACTTTGCGCGTCACAACGAGGAGGTGCGAGCCCTGTGGGATGCGTTCCATCGGCGCGAGGCGCACCGGGCTCCTTGCGTTGTGGGAGGCAGCATCAGCAACTACTTCCTGAACCCGGACCTGAACACCCGCGGCTGGGAGTTCCGGGACTACTTCCAGGACGTTCACATCCAGATTCAGGCCCAGCTGGAGTTCCAGGAGTGGCTGAGTTTCCACGTGCTCTGCGACCGTGAGATGGG
>CALCJH010000437.1 GCA_937967775.1 uncultured bacterium
CGACATCGCCCCCGCATCCGCCGTCCCCGCCCGCCGGCCCCCCGCGAGGGACATACTTTTCACGACGAAAGGCCACGATGCCATCGCCGCCCTTCCCGGACGTGACGTGGATCGTGACCTCGTCAACAAAGTCCAATTCCCCTTGTCCCTGCCGGGGACTCCCCGGCGACTACTGTCGCTCCGGCAGGACGCTGACCAGCCTGCGGGATCTCTCGCTTCCTTCGAACTTGACGAAGCCGTCAATCAGCGCATACAGCGTATAGTCCTTGCCCACTCCGACGTTGCGTCCCGGATGATGGGACGTGCCACGCTGGCGCTTGATGATGCTGCCGGCGCGGACAAACTCACCGTCGAAGGCCTTTACGCCCAGCCTTTTGGAGTTGCTGTCGCGCCCGTTCCGGGATGAACCGACGCCCTTTTTATGTGCCATCTCTTTCTATTCCCCTGAATGCGCGGTCTCCGGCGCGGCGGCGGGGCCGCCTCGCCTTTCAGCTGATGGACGACACGGACAGCACGGTCACCGCCTGGCGATGCCCGTAATGCCGGTACTGGTTCTTCTTCGGCTTGTAGTGAAAGCCGTGGATCTTGCGCCCCTTACCGTGGCGCACGATGGTGCACGACACCCGCGCGTTCTCCACGATGGGGGTGCCGACACGCACCCCGGAATCGTCGCTCACCAGCAACACGCGGTCCAGCACCACCTCGGACCCTGGCTCCCCCTCCAGACGGTTGACCTCGAGCTTCGCGCCCGGCTCAACCCGGTACTGCCGTCCGCCGCATTCCACTACTGCGTACATTTCCAAAACCTGCCGCCTCAAACAGTCTTGATGCCGCCGGATCTCTTTCAGATGCCCGGCAGCTCCAGAGCAGATGATCGGCGTCTGCTCCGGATGTCTCCTGTCGCAAAGGTGAGCGGGCGAACTTCCGAAGCTCGCCCGCTCCAACACATTACACTATCACCGGTGCCGCTTTTTGTCAACTGCGCGAGCGCGCAAGCGCCGGCCGCTCGGCTTCACGCCCAACAACCACCTCAGCTGAAGCCCAGCTCCGACGGATCTCCGTGAGACGGGCTCTGACCACCTGTCCCACATACCGACCGCCGTTGGCCAGATCCAAGAGGTATCCGTCCTGCCAGGCTGTAGCGTGAGGCAATGTGCTGTACGGATCCCTTACCACACGGCATTCCACGATGTCATCGCGGTTATATGGCAGAAGAGTCTTCTCCAGCTCTTTCTCATCACCCGGAGTGATCTCGAACTTCTCTGCGTGCATGTCCTCGCGCGCCCGCACATAGATCTTACGGCCAATGCGGCGCTCGATCTCCTCGATGACCTCGCCCCGCTGGCCGATCAGATGGAACGCCACGACAGGATTCACGTGGATCAGAAGCGCCCGGGCGGAAGACTCGCTTGCCACCTTCTTGAGGGCGCGCTCCGCCTCGATGCTGATGGAAACCGCAGAAGCCACGCGCCCGCGCCCCTGGCAATAGGGACACGCCTCTCCCACCGTCTCCGAGATGGTGGCGCCGGTGCGCTTACGAGTCATCTCCACTATCCCCAGCGGGCTGATGTGGGAGATTTTGGTCCGGGTCCGGTCGCTGCGCATCGCCTTCTCCAGCGCATTGACCACCTGCGCCCGGTCCTTGGCGCTGGTCATGTCAATGAAGTCTATGACGATGATGCCGCCGATATCCCGCAACCGGAGCTGCCGTGCGATCTCCGCCGCCGCGTCCAGATTCGTCCGCAGTATCGTCTCGTTCAGGCTGGTGGTCCCGATGAACTTGCCCGTGTTGACGTCAATGGTGACCAGCGCCTCGGTCTCGTCAATGGTGAGATGCCCGCCGGACTTCAACCAGACCTTGCGCCTCAACAGTCGGTCAATCTCCGTTTCGATCCCGAAATGGTCGAAGATCGGCTCTGGGCTATCGTATAGCTGCACCCGCGACTTGAGCTTCGGAGACATCATCTCCACCAGCTCCAGCGCCTTGGCGTGCTCCTCTTTGCTGTCTATGAGGACGCGCGTAACATCGCTTCCGAACACGTCGCGCAACGTTTTATAGATCAGGCTGAGATCCTTGTGGACCAGGCCGGGAGCCTTTGTACGCGCCGACTCTTCCCGAATCTGCTCCCACATGCGGGTGAGCATCTCCATATCGTTGCGCAGATCTTGCTCCGATTTGCCTTCGGCCTCCGTGCGCACGATCACGCCGCAGTTGGGCGGGCGGCAGGCGTTGATGATCCTCTTCAGCCGGTCTCGCTCGCGAGAGTCATCTATCCGCCGGGAGACGCCGAGGTTCTCACTTTCGGGCATCAGCACCAGATACCGCCCCGGGAGCGAGATGCGGGTGGAAACGCGGGCGCCTTTCGTCCCGCGGGGGCCTTTGACTACCTGGACCAGCAATTCCTGGCCCACCTTTAGGACATCCTTGATGCCCAGGTTCCGACGGTCTATCCGCCTCCCCTCCTCGTCCTCATCTATGGCTTCCGGGATAACATCGGCTACATACAGGAAGGCGTTCCGCTCCAGGCCAATGTCCACAAAAGCGGCGTCCATCCCGGGCAGCACATTGCAGACTTTGCATTTGAAGATGCTGCCGACCACGCGCTCTTCCCGCTCGATATGAAGCTCCACGAGCTTCCCGTTCTCCAGCAGCGCCACCCTTGTTTCGCGTGTGTCACAGTTGACGATGATCTCTTTAGACATCTATTCTCACCTCCTTTCCCCCGATTCCGGACAGCCACCGGCCGTCCTTTCCAGACCCTGGCGCGGGCGGGGAACCTCGCGCAGGTTACAGTTCTCGGTCACAATGGCCAACCGCTCCAACGAAACGATCTCCAGCGGCCCGGCCCACTTTTGGAGCGCCGCCACCACATCCTGCGGCTTGGCGCTCAAATCTCCCATTTGAAGAAGAACCATTTCCAACACGGCCTCGCGGCCGCCCTCATCCTGCTCCTGCACAAGCGCAGCATCCAGCAACAGTTCCCGGACATTGCGCGTCTCGCCTTCCCTGCGCGAGACCTCCAGCATATCCGAGCGCAACAACTCTTCGACAGCCTGCCGCAGCTTTTCCGCATCGAGAACCGCGCGTTCCACAGGCTGCACCCGGACTCGCCAGTGGCTTTCAATCCTGCTTCCGAAGGTTCCCCTGCCAGCCGGGACCTCCCAGCTTTCCAGAACCCTCAACCCGTCCGGGAAATGCGGGTTCAGGCGTTCCGGCAATTCTCCCGGATCCATCGGAGCTGACAGATCGAACGCCCCAAGTTCACGAAAGCCGGAAGCCCCCAGCAGCAACGGCGAAGCGAACGTCATCCGCGGATGAGGATTGAATCCCTGCGAGTATGCGACAGGCACTCCTCCCCGGCGGGCCGCCCTCTGAAAATGGCGCATCACATCGCGATGCCCCAGAAATCGGGCACGGCCGGTCTTCTCGAACGCGAACGCTACCCGGTTGACCGTTTGCTCAGTCGTGGTAGCAGGTCCCGTGGACCGCGTGCTCAGGCATCAGGCGGAAGATGCCGCACCCGTGGCATCTGCCTTCCCGGCAATCGGGGGTGGACGCCTCGATAACCGCACGCTGGTCCTCCAGCATCAGATATTTCTTTGTCACTCCGCTATCTATGGTGTCCCAG
>CALCJH010000438.1 GCA_937967775.1 uncultured bacterium
TGTTCGTGTCTTTGCTGGCGGGATGGTGGATGGTGGACTTCTGGCGCGAAGCGGGAGAAGCCCGATGAGCACGGAAAAGCCGGTCACCGTTCCGTGCCTGTGCAGAATGAAGAAAGAGGGGCGGAAGATCGTCGTTCTCACCGCATACGACTATCCCTTCGCCCGGTTGATGGACAGTTGCGGCATTGACGTGCTGCTGGTGGGGGACAGCGTCGGCAACGCAGTGCTTGGCTATGCTGATACCATCCCCGTGACGATGGAAGAGATGCTACACCACGTGAAAGCGGTCTCCCGGGCGGCGCGGCGGGCGCTGGTGGTGGCGGATATGCCTTTCATGTCCTATCAGGCAGGGCGCAAACAGGCGCTGGAGAACGCTGGCCGCTTCCTGAAGGAGGGCGGGGCGAAGGCTGTCAAGCTGGAGGGTGGCGCGCGCGCGGCTGAGACGGTGGCCTTCCTGACCTCTGCCGGCATCCCGGTGATGGGGCACATCGGGATGACTCCCCAGAGCGTAAACGTGACAGGCGGATACCTGCGCCAGGGAACAAGCGAGGAAGCCGCCGCCGCGCTGGAGGAGGATGCCCGCGCGCTGGAGGAGGCCGGCGCGATTGCCGTTGTGCTGGAACTGGTCAGCCCTCCGGTGGCCGCCAGGGTCACCGGGTCGCTGGAGATCCCCACCATCGGCATCGGCTCCGGGCCGGACTGCGACGGTCAGGTGCTGGTGATGCACGATATGCTGGGGATGGACGAGCATTTCCGCCCCCGCCACGCAAAGCGCTATATGGAACTCCATGCGCTGCTGCGCGAAGCGTTCACGGCTTATGCGGAGGATGTGCGTGCCGGGCGGTTCCCGTCGGAGGAGCATTCGTGAGCGCCCGCCGCGACGCCGGAGGGGTGGGGCGGTGAGGACCATTCACAATCCACGGGAGCTTCAGGAGCTTGCACTCTCCGTCCGCGGGTCGGGCACTAGCATCGGTCTGGTCCCCACGATGGGCGCGCTGCATGAGGGGCATCTGAGCCTCATCCGCCGGGCCCGCCAATCGGATGAGTTCGTGATCGTCAGCATCTTTGTGAACCCCACTCAGTTCGGACCGAATGAGGATCTGGACCGCTACCCGCGCACGCTGGAGCGTGACCTTGACGCCTGCCGGGAGTGTGGAGTGGATGTGGTTTTCGTGCCGTCTGCCGCGGATCTGTATCCCGAAGGCTTCCAGACCTATGTGGAGGTTGGGCCTCTGGCTTCACGATTGTGCGGCGCATCCCGCCCCGGGCATTTTCGCGGAGTGGCCACCATCTGCCTCAAGCTCTTCAACCTCTGCCAGCCCAACCGGGCATATTTCGGGCTGAAGGATTATCAGCAGTATCGCGTCGTCGAGAGAATGGCGCGGGATTTCGATCTGCCTCTTGAGATCGTTCCGATGCCTATCGTCCGGGAGCCGGACGGCCTGGCGATGTCCAGCCGCAACAGTTATCTCTCCCCGGAAGAGCGCGCGGCGGCCACGGTGCTGTTCCGGTCGCTGGAGGATGCGGCCAGAGCGTGCGAGGCTGGCGAACGCGATCCTCAGACGCTGGCCGCCCGGGTCCGCCGCAGCATCGAGGCGGACCCGCTGGCGCGCGTGGACTATGTGGAAGCTGTGGACCCCCTCACGCTGGAGCCAGCCGCCAGCTTGCCTGCTCTGATCGCTGTCGCAGTCTTCGTCGGCAACACGCGCCTGATAGACAATCGCCTTCTGGAAGCGCCAGACAGCTCATAATAACAGCGGCCGGAAGGGACATCATCCCTTCCGGCCACCGAATCCCTCAGTTCCGATTGCCGTCAGGCCCGGAACTTAGCCTCGCTCTCCATGGTGAACGCCTGCACCTTGGGCGGGCACTCGCGCGCGCAGATACCGCAACCCTTGCAGTGGTCATAGTCCACGCCCTTCACCTTCGCATCCTCCACGATGATGGCCGAGTCCGGGCAGAATACCCAGCACAGCAGGCAATGGATGCATTTCTGGTCGTCCCAGATCGGGCGCAGGGTGCGCCAGTCACCCGTATGATACTGAGCGGCGGTCCCGCCACCGTCAATGATCCCTCCGATAGGGAGATCCTTCCATCCGGGAAGCGTTCCGGACGAAGAGCCGGTCTTCTTCGCGTCTGCCATTCGTAAAGATGCCTCCGGTAAAACTCTTGCGGCTCGTTGGAAGTCGCCCGGGCGCTCCCGGGCAGGCGGCTGCATTTTCAATATACCACCTTCCCGCACCGTGTGGCCACCGTAAGGGGCTCTCTGTGCGATATTTCACTAATGATTTTCGGTAGCGTCCGCCTCCACCTTCAGGTTGGTGTCCCTGCATGCCGGCGCGGGGGTAGCAGATCCTTGTCTATTGGTGAGCAGGTCACACGAGGGGCTGCGTCAAAAGAACTCTTTACGGCGTCGGCCAGCGGCGCCGAGCGACAAATCTGGGAGCAACAAAGCAGTGTCGAAAATCCGTCTGGGCCTCGTGGGCGCTGGTGGTATGGGCCAGACCGCCCACCTGCAGAACTTCGCAACCATTCCCGAATGCGAGATCGTGGCTCTGGCCGAGGGCCGGGCCAGGACCGCGGAGCTTGTGGCGCGCCGGTGGGGCATCCCGCGCGTCTACCCGGACCACCGGGCCATGCTGGAGGATTGCCGGCTGGACGCGGTGGTCGCCATTATGGACTACCACCTGCACGCCTCCGTGGTGCCGGATATCCTGAACGCCGGACTGCCCCTGATGACTGAGAAGCCCATCGCCGTCCGTCCAGAGACCGGCAGGCGGCTGGCGGAGCTGGCGGAGCAGAAGGGCATCCCCTATATGGTCGGGTATATGAAGCGCTCGCTTCCGGCGGCGGTCGAGGCTGCCGCGAGGGTGAGACGCTGGCGCGAGTCCGGGGAAGCCGGACCGATGAACTATCTGCGCGCCACCATGCCGCCCGGGGACTGGGTGTTCGGCATCCAGTGGGGACTGAGCGCTGGAGACACGCCTCCGCCTTATGAGGGCGTGGTGCCCGAGACCCCTCCCGACTGGATGGATGCCGGACTGGCCGGGCGTTATGACGCCTTCGTCAATTACTACATCCATCAGGTCAACCTGATCCGCTACCTGGCCGGGGAGGATTACCACGTCACTTACGCCGACCGCAACGGAGCAGTGATGATCGGCGAGACGGAAAGCGGCGTCACGCTAACCCTTGAGATGAAGGGGCGCGGCCTGCGCAACAGTTGGGAGGAGTTCTATCTCGTCAGCTTCGAGAACGGCCGGGTGGATCTCTCCGTCCCCGCCCCCATGGCTCAGCAAAATGGAGGCGACGTCCGGATCTACTTCGGTGGCTCAGGCGATGAACTTCCACGCTGGGAGCGGCCGATCATGCCACCTGTGTGGAGCATGCTCGCGCAGGCCAGGCACTTCATCCAGTGCGTGCGGGACGGCAGCGCGGTCCGCTCGCCAGCTTCCGAGGCGGCGAAGGACCTGGAGGTGGCCGAGCAGTATGTCAGGGCTTTGAGCCGGACCCTGCCAGAGTAGGGGGCGCTTCAGCGGCGCGGAGCTACTCCGGCTGGCGCGGCAACCAGCAGTGGGCGTCCCAGACCAGGTCACCCTCTTCGG
>CALCJH010000439.1 GCA_937967775.1 uncultured bacterium
TCAGAGACTTCAGAATGCGGTCGCGGACGGCAGGGTCCAGCATCTGGTTCCTCCATGAACGGGGCGGGCTCACGCTTCAGCCCGACTGAGTTGCGTTGCGTTATCCGCTGCAAAGGCTTGCCCGAAACGGTTTTTGGCTCCACAGGAGCGTCGCCCTCCCCGGGAGCGTGGTTCTCCCCTGCGAGTGTCGCCCCTCCCCGAAAGCGTTGGCGCCTCCCTGAGCCTCGCCGGTTGTCGGGAGAGAGCGGCGTCCTGTTGAACAAGGAGGGCGACAATGGCTCCCCTTGAAGGCTGCGACTCCCCTACGGCAAAAGACGCCTCCCTGAGAGTTGGCCCTGCCCCGACAACTTCCCTCTCCGGGCCGCTGACAGATTCAAGAAAAGCGGGAGCCGGTTGGCTCCCGCCTGATGATCGTTGACCGCCGGAGGGAGGCTCAAGACTTCCTTCGGAAGCGAAGCACTCCCAGCAGCCCGAGACCCGACAGCAGCATCGTGGCAGGCTCAGGGGTCACATAGAGCTTGGCGTTGTCGAACTGGGCCTGAGTCCAGGAAGCGGCGCCGCCCATCTGCAGGTAGCCGAACCACACATTCGGGTTCACGTCGTAGTCGCCGCCGCCGACCTTGATCCATCCGGCGTTCGACACGTAGCTGTCCCACGGAATGTAGGCCCACGCAGTCCACTTTCCGGGCGTGGAAAGACCGTAATCCAGCTGCACGGTGATCCACTTATCCCACCAGAGGGAATCCGGAGAGACCTTCTCCTCCATTACCCAGTCGCTGCGGCGATCCGTGTTGTCCCAGGTCCGATCTCGGGCCAGGAGACCGCCGCGGTTGATGTTGCCTTCCAGGTAGATGGCCCTCAGGTCCGGCTCACGCAGCACCTGAATCCCCGCCTGGTGATTCATGTTGCCCGGATAGTTGAAGGTGAACCCGCCAAGAGGACGAAGGTTGGGAATGTAAACATCCGCCTGGAACACGAATGGATACTTCTGGACTCCGCCGACGGTGCCGGAACCCAGGTTCAGACTGCGCACATCGAGGCGGGCATAGCTTTTGTCCGGCAGGTAGAAGTTACCGTTGCCGCCGCCCGAGGGCGCGCCGTCCGGCAGAGTCGGTCCGTTCGCCGGAACCCAGCCCGGATCGGTCCAATAGCCCGGAGAGACAACCGACCACCCCTGAGGGGAAGTGTCAAAATCCCACTCGAACAACCAGGGACCCGTGTAGGGACCCGCGAAGGCGGCGCCTGCTGTCAGCAACAGCGCCGCGACCAGCGTTGAAGTCAGCTTCATAACTGTCTCCCTTCTTTCCCTGTCTCAGATGAGTGCCGACGCCAGTGGAGGTTCCGCCCCCATCACGGCGGAGCGGAAAGAATCCGTAGACGCCTCTGCCTGCCAATCACCGAGCGCCGATTGACGATCAGGGGCGAGGGGCAACCGGGGCCTTTACCGCGTCGGATAACCTGAATTCATCATAACATTCCACCCGCCAGAAGTCAAAAGCTTTTTTTCCGGGCGGATGGCCGTTTTGCAGGAGCCGGTCGGTTCTGGTGAGGGAACCGGAGACGGGCCGGGCGCGGGCGGTCTGCGATTCTCCCGGTGGATGCAACGGGCAGATATGTGCCGGATTTTAGTCTAAAACCGCCGAAATAATCATTCGGGTGATTAGGATGCCCATTTTGGATGATTAGTTCGCATATGGCCGGCTATGGTGTCCGACGTGCTGTTGCAGGGACGTGGACACGTGGGTATACTCCCGATGGATTAGCACTCACGTCTCGTGAGTGCTAACGGATCCGACGGTTTCTGTTTCAAAACCTGACTCAACGGAGGTGAATCCGGTGATCAAACCGCTCAGCGACCGGATCGTCGTCAAGACGAAGAGTGCTGAGGAAGTCAGCCAGGGCGGCATCATCCTCCCCGACACGGCTAAGGAGAAGCCGCAGGAGGGCGAGGTGGTTGCCGTGGGGCCGGGCAAACTGCTCGACTCCGGCAAGCTGGTGCCGATCGAGGTGAAGGTCGGCGACACCATCATCTACTCCAAGTACGGTGGGACGGAAGTCAAGGTGGATGGCGAGGAATACGTCATCCTCCGGCAGGACGACGTCCTCGCGATCGTCAGTAAAGGAAAAGGGGGTAAGTAACCTTGGCTGCCAAGGATCTGAGATTCAACGAAGAGGCGCGCCGCGCCCTTGAGCGGGGTGTGGACATCTTGGCCGACGCTGTCAAGGTAACCCTTGGCCCGCGCGGCCGCAACGTGGTCATTGAGAAGAAGTTCGGCTCGCCCACCGTCATCAACGACGGCGTCACCATCGCCAAGGAGATCGAGGTCGAGGATCCGTTCGAGAACATGGGCGCGCAGCTCGTGCGTGAGGTCGCATCCAAGACCAACGACGTGGCGGGCGACGGTACCACCACCGCCACCGTGCTGGCTCAGGCGATCGTGCGAGAGGGCCTGAAGAATGTGGCCGCCGGCGCTAACCCGCAGGCCCTGAAGCGCGGCATTGACAAGGCCGTCGAGGCCGCCGTGGCTCACATCTCCAAGGTGGCCACTCCCGTGAAGGATCGCTCCGCCATCGCTCAGGTGGCGACCATCTCCGCCAACGACCCCACCATCGGTGACCTTATCGCCGAGGCGATGGAAAAGGTGGGCAAGGACGGTGTCATCACTGTGGAGGAGTCCAAGGGCACCCAGACCAGCCTGGAGCTGGTGGAGGGGATGCAGTTCGACAAGGGTTACATCTCGCCCTACATGGTGACGGACGCCGAGCGGATGGAGGCGGTCCTTGAGGAGCCCTACATCCTGCTGTTCGAGAAGAAGATCTCCAACGTGCAGGACCTGATTCCGCTGCTGGAGAAGGTCGTGCGCGCGGGCAAGCCGCTCGTCATCATCGCCGAGGACGTTGAGGGCGAGGCGCTGGCCACGCTGGTGGTGAACAAGCTGCGCGGCACGCTGAACGTGGTGGCGGTGAAGGCTCCTGGCTTCGGTGACCGCCGGAAGGCTATGATGGGCGACATTGCCGTGCTGACTGCCGGCCGGTTCATCACCGAGGATCTGGGCGTAAAGCTGGAGAACGTGGAGCTTTCCGACCTGGGCCGAGCGAAGAAGGTTGTGGTCACCAAGGAGGACACCACCATCATCGAGGGCGCCGGCGACCTGAAGGCCATTCAGGGCCGCATCGCCCAGATCAAGCGCGAGATCGAGGAGACCGACTCCGACTATGACCGCGAGAAGCTGCAGGAGCGGCTGGCCAAGCTGTCCGGCGGCGTGGCGGTCATCCAGGTGGGCGCGGCCACTGAGACCGAGCTGAAGGAGAAGAAGCACCGCATCGAAGATGCTCTTTCGGCGACCCGCGCGGCCGTGGAGGAGGGCATCGTTCCGGGCGGCGGCATCACGCTGATCCACGCGGCCTCCGCCATCGAGAAGCTGAAGCTCAAGGACGACGAGGCCATCGGAGCGCAGATCGTTCGGCGCGCGCTGGAAGAGCCGACCCGCTGCATCGCCTACAACGCGGGGTTGGAGGGGTCGGTCGTCGTGGAGCGCATCAAGGGCGAGGCTCCGGGCATTGGCCTGAACGCCGCCACGGGCAAGTATGAGAATCTGGCCGAGGCCGGCATCGTGGATCCGGCGAAGGTCACCCGCAGCGCGCTGCAGAATGCGGCGTCCATCGCGGGGATGCTGCTGACCACCGAGGCGCTCGTGGCCGAGAAGCCCGAGAAGAAGGAACCTGCCGGCGCAGGCGCAGGCGGCCCCGGCGGCATGGGCGGAATGTACTGAAAATCCGGTCATCCGGGGTCCGCGGATCCCGGGCTGGAAGAAGATGAGGGCCGGGGCATCGCGCCCCGGCCTTTTTTACGGCAAGACAGCCCCTCAGAAGGCCCCCATCACCAACATCCCCCGCCCCGGCCGGCACGCGCGGAATGCTTGCGGCACGCGGGGGAATGGGGGACAATGCAAACGGATATGCAGGAATACTCATCGCAGATCCGCCGGCGGCGGACCTTTGCCATAATCTCCCACCCCGACGCGGGAAAGACCACTCTTACCGAAAAGCTGCTGCTCTACGGAGGCGCCATCCAGATGGCCGGTTCCGTTCGGGCGCGCCGCAGCCAGCGGCAGGCCACATCGGACTGGATGGAGCTGGAGCGTCAGCGAGGCATCTCCATCACCTCCACCGTGCTCCAGTTCGAGTTCGAGGGCTACGTGCTGAATCTTCTGGACACCCCCGGTCACCAGGACTTCAGCGAGGACACCTTCCGGACCCTGATGGCCGCCGACAGCGCGGTGATGCTGATTGATAAGGCGAAAGGCGTGGAGGAGCAGACGCGAAAGCTGTTCCACGTCTGCCGGCGTCGCGGAATTCCCATCTTCACCTTCATCAACAAGCTGGACCGGCCGGGCCGCGACCCGCTGGACCTTCTGGCCGAACTGGAAGACGCGCTCGGCATTCAGTCCACGGCCATGAACTGGCCCATCGGCGACGGTTCGGACTTCCGCGGCGTATATGACCTCGCCAGTCGGGAGGTCCATCTTTTCGAACGATCCGAACACGGTGCGCAAAGGGCGAGCCTGAGGGTGACGGACCTTTCGGACCCGGCTCTCAGAGAGTTGATAGGGTGCAGGCAGCACGAGCAG
>CALCJH010000440.1 GCA_937967775.1 uncultured bacterium
GGAACGTGCTCCGCCGCCCAGGGAATGGCCAGAGGGCTGCCATGGGTCAGCACCAGCACGACGGGCTTCCCGGTGCCACAGACCGCCTCAAGCAGCTCCTGCTGCAATCCGGGTAGATGGATGTGGAGCCGGTCGCCCCCGCCGTCGGAGTCGGCCACTTCGCCCTCTTCGCCTTCCAGCTTCGGCGAGAGGCCAAGGCACATCACGACGGCATCCGCCCTCTCGGCCGCAGCCAGGGCCTCGGCGAACCCTTCCCGCCCACCGCCCGTGACCGCGCATCCCGGAGCATAGAACACCCGGGCGCCCGGCACCACCTTCTGGCGGATGCCTTCAAGAAGCGTGGCGTAGCGGGAGGGGGTCCCGTAATAGTTGCCGAGAAGCACATCCAGGGAATCCGCGTTGGGACCGATGACCGCAAGGCTCTTCAGATCCTTCGGCAATGGCAGCAGCCCGCCTTTGTTTTTCAGAAGTACGATGCTCTGCCGGGCAGCCTCGCGCGCAAGCTGCCGGTGCTCATCGCAGTCGTTCACTTCGAAAGGGATGGAAGCGTAAGGAACGCTCTCCGGCGGGTCGAACATCCCCAGCCGGAAAAGCGCCGTATACAGGCGCGTCAGCGCCCGGTCTATCTCATCTACCGTGATGAGCCCCTGCCGTACCGCCTCTGTCAGGCTGGTGTAGGTATCCCCGCAGCAGAGGTCACAGCCGTTGCGGACGGCAAGAGCGGCGGACTCCGCCGGCGAGGAAGTGACCCTGTGATGAGCGTGGATGTCGCAGATGGCCCCGCAATCGCTGACCACGTATCCCGGAAAGCCCCACTCCTCCCGCAGGATGCGTTGCAGCAAGGTGGGACTGGCACAGCAGGGCTCGCCGTTCGTGCGGTTGTAAGCGCCCATCACCGACCACGCCTTCCCTTCCACCACGCAGTCCCGGAAGGCCGGCAGATAGGTCTCGCGAAGATCTTTGGGGCTGACCTCCGCGTTGAAGTGGTGCCGGTCCTTCTCGGGGCCACTGTGCACTGCGAAGTGCTTGGGCGTGGCGACCACTTTCAGATACTTCGGGTGGTCTCCCTGCAGACCAGTGACGAACGCCACCCCGATGCGCCCGGTCAGAAATGGACATTCCCCGTAAGTCTCCTGGCCACGGCCCCAGCGCGGATCGCGGAAGATGTTGATGTTCGGGCTCCAGAAGGTCAGCCCCTTATAGATGCCCCGGTCTCCCCGTCGCGCGAATTCGTGGTGCTTAGCACGGGCTTCGTCGGAGATGGCGGTGGCAATCCGGTGGACCAGATCCGTGTTCCAAGTGGCCGCAAGGCCGATAGCCTGGGGGAACACCGTGGCCACCCCCGCGCGGGCGACTCCGTGCAGGCATTCATTCCACCAGTCGTACGGTGGCACGCCCAGTCTCTCGATGCCGGGTGCGTGGTTGACCATCTGCCACGCCTTCTCCTCCAGCGTCATCGCCGAGACAAGAAGCCGCGCGCGCTCCTCAAAAGGCAGGTCCGTGTTCAGCCAGGGGCGCTCGCTGGCCGCGCCCGTTCTCAGGGTTTTGTCTTCCATAGGTTCCGTCAGTGCCTCCGCAGGTCTGCTTAGCCCGAACAACCTTCCCCTCCTGCGAGGAAGAAGGACACGCGGGCTTCGCGGGTGAAAAAGGCCGCATAAGGAGACGGCACAATGACTGTGCGAATCCTGATGACCGTGGCTACGTTTAGCCTGCTGGGCGCAGCCTCCAGCGCGGACAGAATCTGCGGAGCGAGGCATCACACTGGCCCCGACCCGATCGGAGGCGGGGCCGGCTACACTCGCCTGGTGGATCCCACTAAGGCCAGACGCGTGAGCACTCTGGAGGAACTGAAGGCAGCCCTCGCCGCGGCGCGAGCGGGAGACTTCGTCTATATTGACGACCGCGCGGAGATTGACGCCACGGGCAGCCCGATGATGGAGATTCCGGGCGGCGTGACGCTGGCCAGCGGGCGGGGGAGTGGCGGCTCTCCGGGCGCTCTCATCCGGTTCCGCGACTACGACTGCCCCGGAGTATTCACTACAGGCGGCGAGGGTGTGCGGGTAACGGGCCTGCGGATGGTGGGACCGGATATGGAGGAGCACGGATCCGCCTACGAGCTGCCCAACAGCCGCGGCATCACCATCCGGCATCCGCGTTGCGAGGTGGACAACTGCGATATCTCCGGATTCTCCCACGCCGGCGTCTATCTGGGGAACGCGGGAACCGGACACCGCATCCACCACAACTTCCTGCACCACTGCCGGAGGACGGGGCTAGGCTACGGCGTCTGTCTGGCCTCAACGCAGGCGTATATCGTAGCGAACCGCTTCCTGAACAACCGGCACGACATCGCCGGGACGGGCCGCGCGGGGACAGCCTATCTGGCCTGCTCCAACATCTCCGACATTACGGAGGGGCGTATCAGCCACGCCTTCGATATGCACGGAAATCACGAGAGCAGGCGGCCCGATGAGGTGGTCGAGCCGTTCGCGGGAGACTGGGTGGTCATCTGCCACAACACGTTCTACAGCTATCAGCCCCGGACGTATACCGTGATCCGCGGCCGGCCGCGCCAGCACGTCACGATCTTCGC
>CALCJH010000441.1 GCA_937967775.1 uncultured bacterium
CTCCCCCGCGATGATGCGGCAGAAAATGCAGTCTGACATGAGATCCTCCCTTCCTCTACGCCGCGCTGGCCACAGCCAACACGCCGGTCAGCCCATCCTCCGTTACTCCCGTGACAGACACCTTCACTTCCTGGCCCGGCAGCACGCCTTCCGCGGGGAAATCAACCTCCACGTAGGTGTCCGTCAGGCCGGACAGGACACCAGGAGCCTTCTGCTGCTCAACAATGACCCGCTGGACGCTTCCCACCAGCCCCCGCCGGAAGGAGCGCCCCGTCTCCGCGGCGATCTGGATGAGCCGCCGCGTGCGCTCACGGGCCACAGGGCGCGGAACCTGTCCGTCCATGGCGGCGGCTGCTGTGCCCGGCCGTGGCGAGAAGGTGAAAACATGGGCGCGCGAGAAGGCCGCACGGCGCATGACGGCGGCAGTATTCTCGAACGCTTCCTCCGTCTCTCCCGGAAAGCCCGCGATGACATCGGTGGTGATGGCCACGCCCGGCAGAATGGCTCTGGCCTGCTCTACCACTTCCAGAAACCGGGCAGACGTGTAGGCCCGCCTCATCCGGCGAAGGATTCCGTCATCACCACTCTGCAGGGCGAGGTGCAGATGGGGGCAGGCATTCGGCGAATCCGCCATCGCCCGCAGGAGTCCTTCGCGCACCTCGGAAGGATACAGGCTAGTCAGGCGAACGCGAGAAAGCCCCGCGACCTCTCCCAGCCGCAGTAGCAGCTCTTCCAGCCCGTCCCGACCGGCATCCTCAGGACGGTAGCCCGTGATGCGCACCCCGGTCAGCACAACCTCCCGATGCCCCAGCGCCACATACCGGCGCACCTCCTCCACAACATCACGGACGGGACGGCTGGACTCCACCGGGCGGGCCTGCGGCACAATGCAGAATGCGCACCGGAAACGGCAGCCGTCCTGGATCTTGACCAGCGCCCGGGTCCGGGCCTGGCGCTGCGAGGGGCAGGAGAGACAGTCGCCCCGGGATTCGTCAACAGGGAGAACAGGGGCGTCAGCGCACCCGGAGACGGCCTCCATCAAGTCTTCGATGACGGTCACGTCTGGCGAGGGCACAAGCGAAAAGGCGTCGGTGCGTGCGGCGCAGCCGGTAGCGACCACCAGACCGCCGTCTGGCCTACGCTTCAGCGCCCGGCGCAGGGCCGCGCGTCCGTCGCGGACGGCGTTCGCGGTGATGCTGCAGGTGTGAACGATCTGGACATCGGCGGGCTCGCCCCAGGGGACGACCTGATGCCCCGCCAGGTGCGCCTGCTCCGCCGCCCGCTCGCTCTCATACTGATTGACCTTGCACCCGAAGGTGCAGAAGGAGATCCGTGCCATGGTCCTACGTATGATACCCGGACGCAGGCGCGGCGGTCACTCGAGAACCACTCCGTTGAAGCGGTTCATGGCGATGTGGAGACCCTCCTGAACGGCGCAGTCCAGACAATCCGCGGCGGTCTCGATGACATCCTCCACCAGTCTTCGCTCGCTGCGATGGAAACGGCCCAGCACGTGATCCCTAACATCCTGCCGGTTGTTGCCCTCCCCCACCCCCACACGCAACCGTGGAAAATCCTGAGAGCGGATACACGAGATGATGGACTCCAGCCCGTGATGCCCACCCGCACTGCCGGTCGGCCGCAGCCGGATGCGTCCGAGGGGAAGATTGATGTCGTCACAGACCACCAGCATATCGGCGGCTGCGGCCTTAGTCCGCAGGAGCAGCTCCCGCACCGCCTCGCCGCTCAGGTTCATGAATGTCTGAGGCTTGGCCAGCAGGAACTCCTCGCCCCTGATCCGGAGATCGGCGACCAGCGACCGGCACCAGCGCCTGCGCAGGCGCGCTCCATGCCTGCGCGCAAAGCGGTCCACCACTTCAAACCCGATGTTGTGGCGGGTTCCGGCGTAACGGATGCCGGGATTTCCCAGCCCGACAATGAGCCTCACTGCCCGCTTTCGAAAACCACTCCGTCGAACATCTCGCTGACGGAAAGGTCCAGATGGATGCGCCGGACAGCCTCCGCCAGCATCGGGGCGACGGAAAGCACCACGATCTTGCCGTTCTTCTTATGGTCCGGGAGCGGGATGGTATCGGTGACAACGACCTTCTCGAATGGACTGGCCTCCAGCCGCGCCACGGCATCGCCCGAAAGGACCGGGTGCGTGCAGCAGGCATAGAGACGACGGGCTCCTCTCTCCCGGAGCGCCTCGGCACCGCTGCAGATGGAACCGGCCGTATCTATCATGTCGTCCACCATCACGCAGACGCGGCCTTCCACGTCACCGATGATCTCTTTGACCTCCGTCTTGTTGGGCTCCGGCCGGCGCTTGGCCACAATGACGATCTGGGCATTCAGCATCTCGGCGAGCGCCCGCGCGCGGGGCACTCCCCCCACGTCCGGGGAAACCACCGCCAGCGGACCGTCCTCCGGGACGTTCTGCCGCACCCAGTCCGCGATGAGCGGAGCCGCTATCAAGTGATCCACCGGCATGTCGAAGAAGCCCTGAATCTGCCCCGCGTGCAGATCCACGGCAAGGACACGATGCGCGCCCGCATTGGTGATCATGTTGGCAATGAGCCGGGCCGTGACCGGCTCGCGGGGTTTGATCTTTTTGTCCTGCCGGGCGTAGCCGTAATAAGGAAGCACCGCCGTAATCCGCCGGGCGGAGGCTCTGCGGAAGGCGTCAATGAGGATGATGAGCTCCATGATGGAGTCGTTGACAGGGTGGCAGGTGGGCTGGACGATGAAGACATCCATCCCCCGAACGCTCTCCTCCACCTTCACACAGATCTCACCGTCCGAGAAGCTCTTGACGATCAGCCGGCCGGTGGAGACGCCCAGATGCGCCGCGATATCCTCCGCCAGCCGCGGGTTAGCGTTCCCCGAAAAGATGCGCAATGTGGAAAGGTCCAATCCTGCTACTCCTCAGATTGCTCGCGCCGCCGTCTGGCCCACCCTTCTTTGATGATCTGCTGCGCCCTGCCCAGCGCCAGCGCGTCCGGGGGAACGTCTTTCGTTATGACGGACCCCGACCCGATGAACGCCCCGTCGCCCACAGTGACGGGAGCGTTTAGAGTGGTATGGCTCCCCACGAACGCTCCCGCCCCGATCACAGTGCGGTGCTTGCGCCGCCCGTCGTAGTTGCACGTGATGGTGCCCGCACCGATATTGGTGTGCGCGCCGACTTCGGCATCCCCGATGTAAGTCATATGGGCGATGGATACCCCTTCGTGGATGACGCTGTTCTTTATCTCCACGAAGTCGCCGATGATGACATTCTCCCCCAGTCTGGCCCCCGGCCTGAGCCGCGAATACGGCCCTACCCGGGTTCCCCGGCCGACCTCCGCCTCCACGGCCACCGATGCCTCGAACGTGACGCCGTCCTCCAGCACAGAGTCCACAATGTGGCTGTGAGGACCGATGACGCATCCGCTCCCGATGCGCGTCCGCCCCTCGATGACGCATCCGGGATAGATGATCGTATCCTGCCCGATCTCCACGTCCACGTCTACGTGGACAGAGGCGGGATCAAGCATCGTGACTCCGTCCAGCATGAGCCGGCGGCGGATGCGGTCACGGAGCACGGCGGTAGCATCCGCAAGCTCCACGCGCGTATTGATGCCCATCACCTCGGTGGCATCCTCCACCACGGTGGCCGAAACAGGCAAACCTTCGGACCGGAAGATGCCAATGACGTCCGTCAGGTAGTACTCCTGTTGCCGGTTCTCCGGGGAAAGTCTCCTTAAAGCCGGAAAGAGACGGCGGGCATCGAAGGCATAGATGCTGGTGCAGATCTCCCGGATGGCCAGAATCTTGGGAGGGGCGTCTTTGGCCTCAACGATTCGCTCCACCTCTCCCGACGGCGACCGCACAATGCGGCCGTACATCGCGGGGTCCTGCATCTCGGCCGTCAGGAGGGACGCGGCGCAGCCGCCGCTTTCGCAGTCCTCCACCATCCTTGCGATGGATCCGGGGCGGATGAGCGGGGTGTCGGCCGGCAGGACCGCCAGGACACCTTCGAAGTCCTGCAGAGCCTGCTCCGCGCACATCGCGGCGTGCCCGGTGCCTAGCTGGCGGTCCTGCGTAATGTATTCGACGCCTTCCCCCAGCGTCTGCCGGACGGCATCCGCCTCGTGGCCAACCACGACGATGACTCGCTCCAGCCCCGCATCCCGGCAAGCCTGGATGACGTGCATCGCCACCGGCCTGCCGCACAGCGGATGGACCGCCTTCGGCAGCCGGCTCTTCATCCGCGTGCTTTTGCCCGCGGCCATGATCAGGGCCGCTCGGTGGGTTTGAGGTTTCACTGGCTCCTCGGTGGCGATGCGCTGCGCCGCCGGAGAGAAGGCTGGCAACGCAAAATGAGCTCCCGGGCAAGGATTCGAACCTCGATAAGCAGAACCAAAATCTGCTGTCCTGCCATTAGACGACCCGGGAACACAGTCATGATAGTTTCGCGCGGCCGGGCATGTCAACCGGACGGGGGCTTCCCGGAGGCGTGAAGCCGCTCGGAAAAGGGGGAGCGGGAGACTCTGCTATGAGACCTGTCACACTGGACAAAGGAGAGTATCGTGACCGGGTGCAAGCCTGCTGGCTCGGCAAGAACATCGGCGGCACGCTTGGGGCGCCCTTCGAGGGTCAGATGAAGGTGTTGGACCTGGAGTATTTCGACCCAGTCCCCACCGAGGCCGCGGCCAACGATGATCTGGACCTGCAACTGGTCTGGCTGAAAATGCTGGAGGAGCGCGGCGTAACGCCGCGGCTGGCGGACTTCGCCGACTACTGGATGAAGCATCTGGCTCCCTATCCCTGGGACGAGTACGGCTTCTGCCTGCGCAATCTCTCCCGCGGGCTACGCCCGCCCGTCTCGGGATGGTTCGAGAACGATTTCATTGACCAGATGGGCTCGCCCATCCGAAGCGAGATCTGGGCGTGCATCGCACCGGGGAATCCCCAGCTGGCGGCGGAGCTGGCCTGGAAAGACGCAGTGCTGGACCACGCCGGAGGCGAGGGGGTATACGGCGAGATGTTTCTGGCGGCGCTGGAAAGCGCGGCCTTCGTGGAATCCGACCCGAGAGCGCTGATCCATATCGGGCTGCAGATGATCCCGGGACACTGCGCCATCGCCCGCAGCGTGAGCGCAGCGCTCTGGTGCCACACGAACGGCGTTCCGTGGGGCGAGGCGCGCGAGCGCATCCTCCGGCGCTTCGGGCACTCCCACCCCTGCCACGCCCCGCAGAACCTGGCCTTCATCATCCTGGGCTGGCTGTACGGCGAAAGCTTCGGTGACCGGCTCTGCAAGGCCGTCAACTGCGGATACGACACGGACTGCACGGGCGCGACTCTGGGCTCCCTCCTGGGGATCCTGAACGGCACGGAGGGCATTCCTGCGGAGTGGAAGGATCCCGTGGGTGACCGAATCGTGTTTCACAAGTTCACCAAGGGGCTGAGCGGTCCGAAGACCGTGAGCGAGCTGACCGAGCGGACCGTGGTTCTGGCGGAGCGGCTGATGGCTGAGAGGGGTGGCACTGTGGAGTTCGGGGAGAAGACCTCGGTGCGGGGCAACCGACTGGCGGGTCTGAGCAGGAACGAACGCGCGCGCCGGATGCTGGAGCGCGACTACGACGCCACCACCCTGCCGGCATCTCGCAACGTAGAGATCACCCTGCACTATATGGGAGGACCGGTCATCCGTCCGCGGCTGCCGAAGCTGGTGGGCGTGAGCGTGGAGCGGGAAGGGCATCCCATCTCCGCCAAGATCGAACTGGTGGCGCCGAAGGGGTGGAAGGTGAGCCTGGACGGCAGCTGCGGCACGCAGGCGCTGTTCACCCTGTCCTCTGATGATGTGCAGGACCGCAACAGGCTCAGGGTGCGCTTTCAGACCGAAAGCGAGGGAGGGCAGGCCGACTTTACGCTGCTGGGTCCGGGAGAGGCGGCCGGCGTGGGTCCCGCCGTGTGGGTGGAAACGTGTAAAGGCTGCGGGGCACGAGTGGAAGCCTGTCTCTGCCGGTCCTGAAGCGCCGGCAGGGAACCCGCAGGGCTGTCCCGAAGTCCATTGACAGGGCGAAAGGCGCGCTGTATATTCCGACCGGGAGCAGCCGGTGCGCACAGGCTGCCGATAATGGAGATGCCGTCCGAAGCGCGGGACGCGCGCTGCGGAAGAGGAGTGGCGATGGTTGACAGATTGCGATCCAGGTGGCTGGCGCTGGGCGCTGCGGCTATGGTGGCCGTGGCGGCCGGTATCGGCGCGGTCCGGCTGATGGCGCAGCAGCAGACGCCGCCGGCCGGACAGCCGGATAGTGGCGCGGCTCCGGTGGCGCAGCCTGCGGCAGCGACGGATAACCCCGCTGACCCGGCCCGCAAAATCAGCTTCGCGGAGGCGCCTCGCGGACCGGTGACCGTGATCCGCAAACGCGCCGGGGAAAACGTCATCACCTACCTGCGCTTCACCACCACCGCAGGCAGGCCGTATAATGTAGAGATGCCGGCCGAGATGGCCAAGGATCCCCGCAGCCGGGACGACTGGGTCACCCTGTTCAGCGCATACGGGCGTGACCCCATCGCTGACGCCGACACCCGGGCGCTGCAGGGATTGCCCCTGGTGGACAACTACTCTGTATGGATGGCCGCACGTGTCGCTCACCAGTCTCTCAAGGTCACCACGACACGCGACCGGCTGAGCCGCCTGGTGCAGAATATGAACCAGTGGTCGGCGGTGCATCAGGAAGCACGGGACAACGGCGACAAGATCAAGGCCCGGGCCGCCTGGCGGGTCATCGAGGGAGCGAAGTACGACACCAAGAACGCGCTCCGGGAGCTGGCTCGCGAGAAGCTGACCCTGGGCAAACTGTTCACCGAGGCGGGACAGCTACAGCAGGCCCGCACTCAGTATGAGCAGACCATCGCGCTGAACGTTTGGCCTTACAGCGCCGAAGCGGTCGCTAAGCTGAGAGCCATCGAGGGAGCCACGGTCGCGACGGCGGCCATCACGAACGCCTCCGTCGTGGGGACACAGCGGATGGGAATGAGCGACCTCTACCAGGCGGCGGTGAGAGCCACAGGAACTACCCCCTGATCTCCAGTAACATTCTGTCAAGAAGCGGGAGGCCC
>CALCJH010000442.1 GCA_937967775.1 uncultured bacterium
GAAGAGGTGCTCGGGCCGCAAGCCTCCCAGGAGGAGGACTACACCCCCGGCCGGGTCTCTCCGGACAGCGTGGCGCAGATCCTCTTCACGTCCGGGACCACGGGCGAGCCCAAAGGCGTGGTGCTGCGGCACCGCAATATCTTTGCGAACCTGCGCGGCATAGCGGAGCTTGGCATCCTGAGGCAGGACGATCATTTCATGAGCTACCTGCCGCTCGCCCACGTGTTCGAACAGATTGTCTCTCTATTTCTGGCCACCTCCGCCGGGGTGCCGGTTACGCAGGCGGCCTCGCTTGCAGGTTCCCACATACGGCTGTGCATGGAGGAGGACCGGCCAACGGTGATGACCAGCGTCCCGGAGTTCCTCAAGCGCGCTGTCCAGCGCATCGAGTCCCGGGCGGAGGCCACGGGCCGCCTGGAGCGGCTGCACAGGCTTTACAAGCTTGCGCCGCGCCTGCCGATGGCTGTCCGGCGCAGGCTCGCCTCGCAGGTCCTGCAGCGGTTCGGGGGCCGCCTGCGGCGGGTGGTGTCCGGAGGATCGGCGCTGGATGCCGAAGTGGGCCGGAAGTGGGAGGCCATGGGTGTGATGGTGCTCCAGGGTTACGGTGCCACCGAGACATCTCCGGTGGTCTCCGTCAATCGTCCCCACGGGCGTAAGGTGGAATCGGTGGGGCCGCCGCTTCCCGGCGTGGAGGTGCGGATCGCGGAGGACGGCGAGATCCTGGTGCGCGGCCCGAACGTGGCGGAAGGATACTTCAACCGTCCGGAGGAAACCGCAAAACGCTTTCGGGACGGCTGGTATTACACGGACGATCTGGGAGAGCTTGACGCGGATGGTCACCTTCACATCCGGGGTCGCAAGAAGTTTCTCATCGTCACGCCGGCGGGCGAGAACATCTATCCGGAAGACCTTGAGGCGGAGCTGAACTCCGAACCGGAGGTGGCCGACTCGGCGGTGCTGGCCATCGCTCCAGACGGGCGCTTTGAGGTCCACGCGGTCCTGCTTCCTCCGCCGGGGAGCAGCATCCCCGACCCCCGATCGGTCGTCGAGCGCGTCAACTCCCGCTTGCAGCCCCATCAGCGCATTCAGGGGGTCAGCGTATGGGAGGGCGAGGACTTCCCCCGCACGGTGACCCGCAAGGTCCGCAAGGACGAGGTGCGTGCATGGCTCATTGGCAGGCAGACCGGCGAGGCCTCCGCGCCGCGCCTGACCACAGCGGGCGCGCTGGAGCGGGCGGTCGCGCAGGCGGCGGGCATCTCACCGGAGCAAGTATTGCCGGAATACCGGCTGGAGGCGGACCTGAAGCTGGATTCCCTGGGGCGCGTCACTCTGGCGGGGATCATCGAGGAGGAGATGGGGGTCATTCTGGACGAGGGACGGCTGGAGCCTTCCACCACGGTGGCCGAGCTGAAGGAGCTTGTGGCCGAAGAACGGGGCAGAGAGGAACGCTATGAGTTCAACCCGCGGCCGCTTTCACGAAAGGCGCGCTTCTGGCGTTTTCTTCTTCAAAGACTGCTGGCTTTCCCGGTGATTGATATCTTCGCCCCGATGCGCGTCACCGGGACGGAGCGTTTGAAGGGGCTGGAAGGGGCAGTCCTCTTTATGCCGAACCACATCTCCCCGGCGGATGGCATCCTGCTGAAGGCCATCCCCGAGCCGTGGCGGTCAAGGCTGGTTATCGCGGCGGCTGCGGATGTCCTCTATGAGAAGCCGGGTCTGAAGCGCTTTGCGGGATTGCTGGAGCTCCTCGCCAACATCTATCCGTTCTCACGGGAGGGCCAAATCCGCTCGGCGCTGCAGTATACAGGGCGCCTGATGGATCGAGGATGGTCCATCCTTGTGTTCCCGGAGGGGCGCATCTCGAGGGATGGACATCTGCAGGAGTTCCGGACCGGTGCGGGCCTGATGGCGGTGGAGCTGGGTGCGCCTGTCGTCCCGATGGCGGTAAAGGGGACGGACCGGGTCATCCCCCCTGATGCCGACCGCCCGATGCTGCCCCGCCGGTCGCCGGTCCACGTCCGTTTCGGCCATCCGGTCCATTTTGCCCCGGGCACGGATTATGCCAGGGCTGCCCAACGCATCCGGAGTGAGATTGCAGCCCTGCTGAGGGAGACGGAGCAGGATGGTTAGGCAGTTCCTTCTTTTCGCGCGGCGGCCCTCGCGCTGACGCTCGCGCCGTGCTAGAATGCGTTGCGGTCCCCCCGGCTACGCTCAGTGGGCCGCCGACTCTGTCTGGAAAGATCAAAAACTATGCGACTTCTGACAGCAACCCTGATCGTTCTGTTTCTCGCGCCGTGCGCTGCTTTCGCGCAGGAGGAGGGGGTGCCCGTAGGTGTGACCTACGGCGTCTTCCGGCCGCTCAGCTCTACCACGAAGAACAACTTTGGCAAGAGCTGGAATCGCATTGGAATCGGCCGGGTGGACACCAGTGTCCCGTCCGACTGGAAGCCCACCTTCGGCTTGATCTCCCTCAATGCCGACGGGCCGGGCTCCGCCACGCTTTTCGGCGTGAACTGGGGACTGGTCCGCGCCCTTTCTCCCGGCTCCTCTGGCGTCCGGCCCTA
>CALCJH010000443.1 GCA_937967775.1 uncultured bacterium
CACCCGCTCCGCCTACGGGGCCGGGGGGCTGGGGATAGACACGTCCGGCTTTCCGCAACAGTGGCACGCTTCGGCTCTGCGGAGTGGCGACGTGCTGTTCTTCCACAGCCATACCGTGCACAGGGCGCTGCCGAACGACTCCCCCGACCGCCTGCGGCTCTCGGTTGACTTCCGGTATCAGTGTGCTGCGGAGCCGGTCTGCGATCAGGCGCTGCAGCCCCACCATATGCAGATCACCTGGGATCAGGTCTACTCCGGATGGAAGTCTGAGCGATATCAATACTACTGTAGAGACCTGCCGCTCACCGTGGTGGAGTGGACGCCGGAATATCACCTGCAGGCGGCCGCCACGGCGGATCAGCCGCTGTCCGCGGTCTGATCATCTGCTACCAGCACACGCACCGGTCCGATGAGCCCGGAGCGCAAATTTCCGGGCTCAAATCGGGCATAGCGCCGCACTTTCTCCTCGTCCGCACTTGTGGGAATGCGCCCCCGCCCGTATGTCGCCTGAATGGAGTTGGCCAGAGTGTTTGCCACGCGGACTTTCAGGCGGTTCTCTCCGCGGCTAAGTGATGAGTCCGCGGCGAACCGGTAGGGCCGCCACAGCCGGACGCCCAGAGGGCGATCGTTCAGCCACGCCTCTGCCGCGATGCCCACCTCGCCCAGATCCAGCCACACATCCTCCGGAAGGTCGCCCTCCCACCTGAACGTGGCCTCGTAGACGGCCGCACCCGAGAACTCCTCCAGCCCGCGCTCCTCCCACGGGGCCAGCGCGTCCCACGAGCGCTCCGGCTCCAGAGAATCCGGCTCAGGGTAGCGAGGGAGGTCCCGCACGCGCATCTCCGACCGATCCTGGAAGTCCAGCGTTACCCGCCATGGCCCGCCGACTTCCAGAACGGGTGTCAGGGTCAGATCCTGCACGCGCTCGCGCACGCAGATGCCGCGGTCTTCGAAGCGCGGATCGAGCACGATAAAGCAGGATTCGTACGGGTCGAAGCCGCGCCGCAGCCGCACACCTGAGTCTGCAGCCTCGGCGGCCAGACAGACGGCCTCGCCGGTCGCAGGATCCAGCCAGAGCGCCGGCCCGCGTCCCCGTAGCTCCACCGTCACGTTGCTGTGCGCCTCGGGGCTGAAATGGAACAGGAAGTAGACATCCACGTCCCCGACACGCCGGTGCTGGCAGAACAGGTCCGGGCAGTCGCTGGAGAATGCTCCGAACCCGGCGCTGCGCAGCGCTTCCGCCAACGCCTCCCCCGGGCGCTCGAACCAGAGAGCGGAAAGCGTGGCAGGGACGGAGGGACTCTCACCCGCCTCCAGTAACCGTTCCAGCCTCTCCGGAGCTATTCCGAAGATGGTCCGGCTGATCTCCTGCACCTCCCGGTCGTGCTCAGGGCCCTCCACCGCCCGCGACGGCAGGCTGCCGGTGGCGATGACCAGACCTCCGTCCCGCCAGAGATCCAGGATGCGACGGTAGACGTCGGCGGAGATCCAGCGGGTGCGCGGCAGCACAATGCCGCGGATGCGCCTGCACCCTCGCATTACCAGGTGCCCATCCTGCACGCGTGATTCGCGGAGCGAGTCGTCGTCCACAACATCGAAGTCCAGCCCCGCCGCGCGCAGGCCGTTCGCCGCCGCGCGGAAGTGGGCATCCGTCCGCTCCGGCGAGGAGCCGTCCCAGAGGTAATCCGCTGTCATCCAGGTGCCGGGAATCTCGAAGGCGTGGCTGTTCGTGTGCTCCCTGGTGGGTTTTATCTCCGCCTGCACCGTCTCAATGGGATAGTAGATCCCAAGACCATCGTTCTCGTGTTCGCCCTGGCACAGCAGCCAGCAGCACCGGCGCAGATAGTCGGCGTACTCGGCGTAATAGTCCCAGTAAGGCTGCTGGTAAAACATGGACGGCGGGCAGTCGTACCAGCGGAAGCCCAGATCATCCGGGATGGAAGGGATGGGCTCGTCCTCCGTGATGGAGTAGAAGAACGCGTGCGGCACCAGCAGGTTCACCCCGTTCACCAGCTGCCAGTCCGTCATCCACTTCATGTGCTCGAAGGTAAAGTTCCAGCCGGTCAGCGCGAAACACTCGCTCATCACCCGCTCGCGGCCGTACAGGTTGGCCACGGAGGCCGCCATCTTGGGAACCACCGCAGGGATGACTCCCGGGAAGATGTAATCTATGCCGGGATAGTGCAGGCGGCGCATCGCGCGGAAGTAGTCGCCCATAAAGCGCTGATGCAGCGGCAGGGTTTCCTCCAGCAGCAGGTGTCCGGTGGACGCGATACCCGCCCCTTCCGACCAGCGTTCCAGCGCTCCGAAGAAAGACTCCTCGTAGAGCTGTCCCTTCACGTCGTCGTAGTCCAGCCGAATCTTGCCGGCCGCCGGCCCGCCATCGTGCCACAGCAGAGGCAGGAACGGAACGATGTCATAGCCTTTCCGGCGGTGGAACTCTTGACGGAACACACGCGACCATCCCGGAGTGTCGGCGGGAGGCTCATCGGTGAATGTGGCGGTGATAGTGCTCCCCAGATGCTCCGGGAAGCGGCGTCGGTACTCCTCGTGTGTCAGGCGGATGAATTCCTCCACAGCCTGTGGATGCATCAGATCCGTCACCGCCCCGCGCCCGAAGCCATCCCCGTAAGGGTTCCAGGACAGGCGCTGGAAGAACACTGACAGATGCCAGCAACCCTCCGGGACATCAAGCTTAATGATGCCATCCTGCAGCCGGGCCGACACATCCTCGCCCGGACCCATCAGACGGCCGTCCATCACCGGGGTAAGCACAGCGCCCACGAGACCGGCGCAGTCCTCAGGGAGCATTTCCCGGACATCCCATTCGATGCTCTGCGGACCCTGCACCGTCCGTTCCACACGGTCCAGCGCCCGGATGCGGAAGTCCGGGTGCAGTTTCGGGACGCGGTATTCGGCCATTCCGCTGGCCCATGGATACTCGTCGTAGATCCACATCTCCATCCCGCATTCCCGGGCCTGCTCCAGAATGGCCGCGATGGCGGCGAACCATTCCTCTGAGAGGTAGGGCGTCACCAGTCCCGGACGCGCGTGCATCACCGCCCCGAAGACGTGCTGCGATTCCATCTGCCGGACCTGCCATTTCAGCCGCTCCGCATCTAGCTTTTCGTTCAGGAACCAGAACGGGACCGGCCCGTACCGCCGCGGCGGGTCCTTGAAGATCTCCAGAATGTTCACTTTTGCGCTCCACGGTTGCGATGCATCACAAGCTTTTTGCGTCCTTGTCCCTCTTCGCCGCCCAATCCAGAAGCGCCCGCTCCAGAACCCCGAAGCTTTCCCG
>CALCJH010000444.1 GCA_937967775.1 uncultured bacterium
AGCAAGACCGCAGCGTGTTCGTGAAACTAGGAGGAGCGCAAGATGCGACATCTACGTCCCGGCCGCGCCAGGAGGGTAACTGAGATGAAAACCCGGACCGCCCTCTGGCCGATCATCATCGGACTGGCGCTGGCCGCGTCGGCCGTGCAGGCAGCCAGTGTCACCGCGGTGCGCGTGAACGACCTCGCCGACAGGGTCGAGATCCGCGTGTCGGTGGATGGCCCGGCTCAGGCCTGGGTGAATCAGTCCGCGGCGGGCCAGTGGATCGCGCTGGACATCCGCGGCGAGTATCAGTGCAAACCAGTTCGCCAGGCTGTCCGCAGCGCCAGTGTGAAAGCCATCCGGGCCGGCTGGTTCCAGAACAAGCCGCCTATCACCCGGGTGGCGGTGACGACGGCAGCGAAGGTGCCCTACGACTTCGCCCGCTCCGAGCAGGGGACGCTCGTCCTGACCGTCTGGAAGAGCGCAGCCGCGCAGCAGGCGGCGAAGGCCGCGGCGGTCTCCCGCCCGACCGAGCAGGCCGCTGACGCAGCGACTCCGGCAACCTCTGCGGCCCCTCAGCGGGAGCCGGCAGCCGTGCCGGCGGGGAAACCCGCGCCTGTATCTGTTGCCGTGAACCCCACGGGTCCGCCGCTGACAGCTCTTCCTGTTGCCAGCGTTCCTCCGCCCGCGCCGCGTCTGGACGTGAAGGAGGCTCCGCGCGCGGCGACTGTGGCGGCTCCTCCGGCACAGCCTCCTGCGCCGAAGCGCGACCTGATGGCCTTCCGCCCTGCGCCGGTGGCCCGCACGCAGGAGCCGGTGGTCCGCGTGGCGGCCGAGGCAGAGGTGCTGGAGCCCGGCAGTCCCGAGCCGCGCCCGGTCCGGACCGCCCGCGCTCCCGAGAGCGCGAACACGGCAACAATGCGCGGTGTGACTTCTCAGCCCATCAGCCTCAACATGGTGGCGACAGACATCAATGATGTCCTCAAAGCGTTGACCATGCAGGCGGAGGTCAATGTGGTGACGGCGACGGATGTGAAGGGGGAGGTGACAGTCTCGCTGCAGAATGTGGACTTCGAGAGCGCGCTCAACTCCATCACCCGCCTCTCCGGCTACCGCTGGATCCGCGAGGGAAGCACGTACTACGTGGGGTCCGACAAATCCATCAACAGCTTCCGCTCCGGAGCCGATGCCGCGACCGAGGTCATCACCCTGACCCGCGGCTCCGCGCAGGACATGCTTACGGTCCTCAAAGCCCAGTATCCGAACCTGGTGGCGTCTCTGCCCGCGCAGCAGGCGGACGGCAAGACGCTGATCCTGAGCGGGCCGAAGGAGGACGTGGAGGCCGCCCGCACGCTGGTGGCGATGGTGGACCAGTCCATCGCTCCTACGGAATCCCGGACGGAGGTTGAGGTCTACCGCATCAAGCACGCCACGGCCTCTAGCCTGGTGGCCACCCTGGAGCGGCTGGTGCCGACGCTTCGCGTCGCGACCGGCTCCGTGTCCACAGCGCTGGATTTCCTCCGGCCGACCGGAAAGGACGACCTGGTCTACCGCAAACCGCTCGAGAAGGAGGACAGCAAGGCCGGGAGCGGCGGCGGTGGAGGAAGTGAAGCGGCTGTCGGAGCGCCCGGCAAGGGCAAGGGCGGTGACGGTAAGGCCAGCGTGGACGATGCCTCACGAATGCTGGTGCTCTACGGAACGCGAAGCGACATCGAGCGCGGGCTGGAGATTCTGAGACGGGTGGACGTGGCGGCGCCGCAGGTGACCATCGAGGCGCGCCTGGTGGACATCGGCTCGAACAGCGCCCTGAAGCAGGGGTTCCTGTACGACCAGACCCAGAACGGGTTCACCATCGGCGCCAGCGGAACCGCGGCTGCCGGAACCACCACCACGCGCAGCTTCAGCGCCTTCCTGGACGCCACGCTGGAAGCCGAAATAAAAGAGGGCAAGGCGAGGCTGCTGGCCAGTCCCAAGATCTCCGTGGTGGAGGGCGACACAGCGACGATCTTCATCGGCGACCAGATCACCTACATCGAAAGCATACAGGCCACCACAAGCGGAATCACGGTGACCACGAACAAAGTGAACGCGGGCATCGAACTCGGCGTCCTGCCGCTGGTCAACGTGGCGGACGGAACCATCGCGATGAAGATCCATCCGGAAGTCAGCACCCCCACGCTGGTCACCGACCGCAATACGGGCGTCACCCTGCCGCAGGTGGCCACCCGGTTCGCGGATACCTCCGTGCGCATCAAGGACGGGGACACGGTGATCATCGGAGGGCTTCTGAACGAGAACGAAACCAGCATCCTGACCCGGATTCCGTTCCTTTCGGACCTGCCCTTCCTGGGCAACCTGTTCAAGTATCGCGACAGGAAAACCGATCAGCGCGAGCTGGTAATCTTCATCACCTGCCGCATCAGCCCGGAAGTGCCGTAGACGGGGATGCCAGAGCTGCGATGCGGGTCTCCGGGGAGCAGCGGGGGAGCCGGGGGCCCGCATCGCGCCAACCCTTGAGACCGGGGCAAGAGCCGCCACCCGAAAAACCGGCAATTTCACGGGGGAAAGCGGAACCACCGGGAATGCCGACGATATGACTGCGGAGACTTCCGCACTGCACTTTTCATAAACGGCCCCGGAAGGGCCGCGCCAGACAAGACACAGGGACGTTGAAGAACCCATGGAGCTCCGAGGCATCGGCGCGACATTCGTAAAGCAGGGACTGGTCACGGAAGAGCAGCTCCGCGAGGCTCAGGAGAAGCAGGCGCAGCTGGGCCCCAACCAGTCCCTGGGCGACGTCCTGGTGAGCATGGGTCTCATCACCGAAAGGGACCGCGTCCGCTGCCTCAGCGAGCACTGGGGGGTCCGCTATGTGGAACTGGCGGACCAGCAGATCGAATCCGACACCGTCAAGCTCCTCTCCCAGTCCATCGCCCGCCGCTACAAGGTGATCCCCATCGCCCGCAACAACGGGAAGATCACGCTGGCGATGGCGAATCCGCTGGACATCTACGCCATTGACGAGATCCGGGTCATCACCGGCTGCGAGATCGAGCCGGTCATGGCCGCCGAGGACGACGTCCTGGAGGCCATCAACAAGGCGTACCGGTCCGAGTCGGACGTCTCCGAGGTGGTGTCCAGCGTCATCAAGGACATTGACGAAGACCGCATAGACATCGAGAAGCGGTCCGAGAAGGAGGAGGAAGAGGTCTCCATCGAGCAGCTCCGCGAGCTCTCGGAGGAGGCGCCCATCATCAAGCTGGGCAACCTGATCATCTCCCGGGCCATCGCCGACGGCGCAAGCGACCTGCACATCGAGCCGCAGAAGAACGAGCTGCGTGTCCGCTTCCGCATAGACGGGATTATGCACGACGTCATGACCGTGCCCAAGAAGGCTCAAGCGTCGCTGATCTCGCGCTTCAAGATCATGGCCGACATGGACATCGCGGAGAAGCGGGCTCCGCAGGACGGACGCATCTCGGCGCGCATCAACGACCGCGACTTCGACTTCCGCGTCTCCACCCTCCCCAGCGTATACGGCGAGAAGATCGTCATGCGCGTGCTGGACAAGAGCAGCATCCACGTAGGACTGAACAAGCTGGGGTTCCTGCCCCAGACGCTGGAGCTGTTCGAGTCCATCATCACCCGCGCCTACGGGATCATCCTGGTGACGGGTCCGACCGGATCGGGCAAGTCCACCAGCCTGTATTCCGCGCTGGCCAAGCTGAACACGGGCGAAAAGAACATCCTGACGCTGGAAGATCCGGTGGAGTATGAGCTGGAGGGGGTCACCCAGACGCAGGTAAACCCCAAGGCGGGCCTGACGTTTGCCTCCGGCCTGCGCACCATGTTGCGCCAGGACCCGGACATCATCATGGTGGGAGAGATCCGCGACCACGAGACGGCGCTCATTGCCATGGAGGCGGCCCTGACAGGCCACCTAGTTCTCTCCACCCTCCACACCAACGACGCGCCGGGCGCCATCACCCGCCTGATTGACATGGGCATCGAGCCATTCCTGATCGCCTCGGCGGTGATCGGGGTTCTGGCGCAGAGGCTGCTGCGCACCATCTGCCCGAAGTGCAAGGAGTCCTACACCCCGCCTGCCGATGCCATCAAGCGCCTGGGGATGAAGCTGGACCCCAACTCCAAGATCACGTTTTACCGCGGACGCGGGTGCCCCAACTGCAAGAACTGCGGCTACAAAGGCCGGATCGGCATCTACGAACTAATGCCCATCACCGATCAGATACGCGACCTCATTCTGGCCCGGGCGTCGGCGTACGCAATCAAGGAAGCAGCCGTCGAGCAGGGCATGAAGACCCTGCGGGACGACGCGATGGAAAAGATCCTCCTCGGCCACACCACGCTGGAGGAATCCCTGAGGGTGATCTACACAGGCTGAGATCCCGCGCGCCGGCTGCGGCGTGCGGCAGCAGGACGGATACGACAGGACTATGGGACAGCTCTACGCATTTAGAAGAGATGATGACGAACCCACCCCGCACGCTGCGGGAGGCGGACCGTTCAATTTGGATCCTCTGGGCAGCGACACGGACGACTACCGGGCCGCAGGGCGGGACACGGAGACCATCCATGTGGACGAGATTCTGCGGGAGGGAGTCGGCCGGGGCGCATCGGACGTGCATCTCACCGTCGGACTGCCTCCGTGCGTGCGCGTGGACGGACGCCTCTGCCGGATGGACTTTACTCCTCTGGAGCCGCATCAGATCCAGAGGATGATCTACGACATCCTGACGAAAGACCAGATCCTGTGGCTTGAGAAGAGCCGGGAGCTGGACTTCTCGTACGGTCTGTCCGGGGTGGGGCGCTTCCGCGTGAATGTGTACCGCCAGCGCGGATCGCTGGGGGCCGCCTTCCGCGTGGTGCCGAGCGACATCCCGACGATGGAGCAGCTCCGCCTGCCTCCCATCTGCAAGGAGCTGACCGGGCGTGGAAGCGGGCTCATCCTGGTGACCGGCCCCACAGGCGCCGGCAAGTCCACCACCATCGCCTCGATGATCGACTACATCAACACGCACCGCCCGGTGCACATCGTCACCATCGAGGATCCCATCGAGTACCTGCACCGGCACAAGGTGGGGATGGTGAACCAGCGGGAGCTGAACGCGGACACCGACTCCTTCGAGAACGCCCTGCGAGCGGTGCTGCGCGAGGACCCAGACGTTATCCTGGTGGGCGAGATGCGCGACCTGGAGACCATCAGCGCAGCCCTGACGCTGGCTGAGACCGGGCATCTGGTCTTCGGAACGCTACACACGCGCAGCGCGGCGCAGACTATAGACCGCATCATTGACGTTTTCCCCCCGCATCAGCAGGCGCAGATCCGGGTGCAGCTTGCTAACACGCTGGAGGCGGTCATCTCTCAGCTGCTCCTGCCGATGAACGGGGGGGGGCGCGTGGCCGCGCACGAGATTCTGGTGGCCACATCCGCAGTGCGGAACCTTATCCGCGAGGGGAAGAGCTACCAGATCGGCACCCTGCTGGAAACCAGCCAGGCCCAGGGCATGCAGCCGATGGACCGCGCACTGGTGGACCTCCATTTACAGGGGCTGGTGGGATTGGACGAGGCGCGGATGCGCGCCGTGGACCCGGAGAACTTCGACCGGTACCTGAGAGGGGGATGAAGCTGAGATCAGCCTGACGGTCCTGCCGGGTCTGGGAGCCCGGCGGACCCGGGCAGCCAGGGGCGGAAGGGGCGCCCCGGTCTGATGGGAGATCAACCGATGGGACAAGCATTCGCCTGGGACGACAAACCAGAAAGCAGCATGAACAACCAGTTTCAGAAGCAGGACGATGACATCCAGTTGTTCGGGCAGAGCCATACGGACGGGCATCAGGTCCCGCATGCGCTCCATCGAAGGGGTCCACATAGATGAGATCCTGGAAGAGGGGCTGCTCCGCGGAGCCTCCGACGTGCACATCCACTGCGGACTGCCGCCAGTATACCGTGTGGACGGCAGCCTGGTCCGCAGCGACTACGAGCCGCTGGACTCCCGCACCATTCAGAGGCTGGTCTATGACATCCTGAGCGGCGAGCAGGTAGGCCGTCTGGAAGCGGAGCGAGAGCTGGACCTCTCCTACTCGATGGGAGATCGTTGCCGCTTCCGCGTGAACGTCTTCCGCCAGAAAGGCAGCTACCAGGCGGCGTTCCGGGTGGTTCCGAGCGAGATCCCGGACATGGATGAACTGCGTCTGCCTCCCGTCCTGCGCAAGCTCACCCAGACCACCAGCGGGCTGATCATGGTGACGGGACCGACCGGGTCCGGCAAGTCCACCACCATCGCCGCGATGATTGACCACATCAACCAGAACCGCTCGGTCCACATCATCACGCTGGAGGATCCCATCGAGTATCTCCACCGGGACAAACGCGCCATGGTGACCCAGCGCGAGCTGCATTCCGACACGGACTCCTTCCACAACGCGCTGCGCGCCATCCTGCGGGAGGACCCGGACGTCATCCTGGTGGGCGAGATGCGCGACCTGGAGACCATCAGCGCGGCGCTCACACTGGCGGAGACCGGTCACCTGGTGTTCGCCACCCTGCACACGCGCAATGCCGCCCAGACGGTGGATCGCATCGTGGACGTGTTTCCTCCGCATCAGCAGGAGCAGATCCGGGTGCAGCTCTCCAACACGCTGGAGGCCGTCATCTCGCAGCTGCTGCTCCCGATGCGCGAGGGCGGACGCGTGGTGGCCGTGGAAGTTCTGGTGGCCACCTCCGGCATCCGCAACCTGATCCGCGAGGGCAAGACCCATCAGATCGGCACCGCCATCGAGACGGGAACCAACCTGGGTATGCAGCCGATGGACCGCTCGCTGGCCGAGCTGGCCACTCTGGACCTGATTTCGCTGCAGCAGGCCAAGCTGCACGCGACCGACCCGGAGAATCTTGATCGCTACCTCGGAGAACGGTGATGGCAGTCTTTCAATACAGCGCTGTGGACGCATCCGGGAAGACCGTCACGGGCTCCATCGAGGCGGAGTCCGAGAACCTGGTCATCTCGCGTCTGCAACAACAGCAGTATCACATCGTCAGCATCCGCAGAACCCGCGGAGGCGCTAAGTCTGCGGCCCAACCCCGTAAGTCGTCCACGAAGGGCAAGAAGGTCAAGCTGCAGCAGCTTGTGGTCTTCACCCGGCAGCTTTCGACGATGATCGAGGCGGGTATCGGCATTGTCAAGTGCCTGGAGATCCTGGGCAACCAGACCAAAGACCCGGTCATGGCGCAGGTCATCGAGACGGCCAAGCGCGACGTCAAAGGAGGTATGAGCCT
>CALCJH010000445.1 GCA_937967775.1 uncultured bacterium
ACTGCCGTGCTTCCTGTTCGGGCCAGCCGGGGTGATTCTCCCATCCTTCGGAACGCTCACCGGTGCGGCGCTGGTGCACCCGCGTGACGGAGAGCGCATCTTCGTGACAGCCGATGGAGTGGTACTGGAGGTGAGATGAAGTCACGCAGACACGGAACGCTGGACCGGGTTGGAGTGAAGAGAGGGCGGAGCCTGTCCGCTGCCGCCTGGGCCCACTACATCTCCGCCGCTCTGCTGGCGTTATGCTCCTTCGCATTCGCTGCGCGCCCGTTCGGGCTGGCAGCCGTCACTGTGCTGCCTGTTTGGTTGTGGTGGCTCATTGGTGTAGGTTTAGTGGCCGCCGCTTGGCGCTTGCCCGGCCGCGCTCCGCTTACCTTGCTAGCGCTCTGGATCGTATACCTTCTGGTGTTTGCAGAGGAGCCCCTCAGCCTCGGCCGCAGCCTCCTGCCCGCCAGCCGCCCGGAGAATCCGGTCCGCGTCGTGTCTCTGAACTGCGCAGTCGCCAACCACGATGCCGCCGCGGAAGCACTGTTCACCAACCCTGATGTGGTGCTCTATCAGGAGTCTCCCGGCCCTCAGGGGCTGCAGGAGGTTTCGAGGTTGCTATTCGGGAGGAGCGTTGTCCGGGTGGGAGAATTCGGCAATGCCATCATGGCGCGGGGCAGGATGGTGGATGCGAAGCAGCCATCCGCGGTCAAAGGCATCATGACCCGCGCGCGGGTGCGCCTGGAGGCCGGGCCGGAAGTGGAGCTCGTGTCGCTCCGGTTGACTCCGGCGGTGACCCGTGTGGATTACTGGAAGCCTGCCTGCTGGCTGGAGCATTCCCGCAACCGCCGCGCCCGCGATGCTGAGATGGCGGCCGTCGCGGCCTATCTCAACACGGTGCCCCCGGACGTTCCGGTGATTCTGGGCGGGGACTTCAACGTTCCCCAGGGGGACGGCATCTTCCGCCGGCTTCGTCCGCGGCTGAGGGATGCGTTCCGTGAGGGAGGAAGGGGATGGGGAAACACCTATCTGAACAGCTTCCCCGTATTACGCATAGACCAGGTCTGGATCAGCCCCCACTTCCGGGCGACCTCCGTGCACGCCAAGAAGACCGACCATTCGGACCACCGGATGGTGATTTGCGAGCTGCAAACGGTCAGGTCCGGGGAAGCGGCACGCGTTCCTCCGCCCGCAGCTCGCGCGCCAGACTGAACAGTTCACGGAACATCCGCAGGATAACCCGAAGCGATGCCCCCGATTGCTTCCCGGCTACCCGGGGATAGTGTGTAACGGATACTTCCTTAATGCGCGCCCCCCGTTTCCTGAGCCGGATCAGCAACTCGGCACTGATGAGGGCTCCTTCACTTTTGAGAGGTAAATCCCGGACCAGGTCCGAGCGTAGCAGTTTGAAGGCGCAGTCTATGTCCCGGACCTTCAGCCCGAAGAGCAGGCGAATCATGGTCCGGTAAAGCGCCGCATTGATCCAGCGGTGCGCCGGATCCCTCCTTCTGCGGCGGTAGCCGATGACCACGTCGGATCCTCTCAATGCCTCGGCAACCAGAAGACCCAGCTCCGAGATGTCGAACTGCCGGTCGGCGTCTGTGAAGAACACCCACTCGCAGCGCGCTTCGCGCAGGCCGGTCTTCAATGCGCCCCCGTATCCCCGGTTGCGAGGGTGGGAGACGCAGCGGACCTCAGCGTGCTGCCGGGCAAGCCTTTCGGCTTCCTGCCGGGTGCCGTCATTGCTGCCATCGTCCACCACAATGATCTCGAAACGGCGCGCGAAGGCAGGCAGGACCTCCAGGGCGCTGCAGACCAGCGGAGTGATGTTCTCCTCTTCGTTGTGGGCGGGGAAGAACACGGAGAGCTCGTTTAGAACACCCTGCCGGGACGCCGGTTCCGCGTCCCGGACCAACACCGCATCGGTGACGATCCCCTCGTCCTGCCGCAGCCCGCGAATCAGCCGGAATGCCATTGCCGCCTAGACCATTCTGACCGGCACGCCGCGCCCGTGCAGATACTCCTTGATCTGCCGGATGGTGAACGTTCGGAAGTGGACAATGGAGGCCACCAGCGCGGCCTCCGCCTTCCCTTCAGTCAGAGCCTCATAGAGATGCTCCAGCGTACCGGCTCCTCCCGATGCGATGACAGGGATGCTCACAGCCTCCGCCACGGCGCGGGTCAGGCCGATGTCATAGCCCGCCAGAGTGCCGTCCCCGTCCATGCTGGTCAGAAGGATCTCTCCCGCTCCCAACTCCTGCCCGCGGACGGCCCAGTCCACGGCATCCAGGCCGGTGGGCCTGCGGCCTCCGTGTGTGTAGACCTCCCATCCGCCGCCGGGCCGCCTTCGCGCGTCAATGGCCAGAACCACGCACTGGGATCCGAACATCTCAGCTCCCTCGCTGATCAGTTCCGGCCGCTCCACCGCCGCCGTATTGACGCTGACCTTGTCGGCGCCGGTCTTCAGGATTTTGCGGAAATCCTCCGTCGAGCGGATCCCACCGCCCACCGTGAATGGAATGAAGACTTTCTCCGCGGTCCGTGCGGCGACATCCACGATGGTGTCCCGCCCCTCGTGGCTTGCGGTGATATCCAGGAACGTCAGCTCGTCCGCCCCCTCGGCATCGTAGAAGGCGGCCAACTCTACCGGATCTCCGGCGTCGCGGATATCCACGAAGTTGACGCCTTTCACCACACGCCCCTTGTCCACATCCAGACAGGGGATGATCCTTTTCTGCAGCATAGTCCTCTCAGGCTTTCCACGGCTTCTGCCGGATGCATCATTTTGACGCAAGTTGCCCCAGGACGGCTTCACGGCAGCGCGTCCCGTGCAACCCGCAAAAAGCGGCGGTGGTGGCTGGCGCCGGCTGTCCTGCTGCTGCTAGAATCGGGCAGCTTATGCGTATTCCCCGGAAAGACGGGACATCGGGCCCGGCGAGGCGCTCAAGCCTCGCCTGCCTGATGCCAATAATCGCAATAGCAACGGCACTCCTTGTGTGCGCGGGATGCTCCCGGCCGGAGGTGCCGGAGGGCCGCCTGCGGGTGGTCTTCCCGGATCTGGGACAGGCCGAAGCCATCATCCTGCAGACAGTGGATGCCGCCGTCCTGGTGGATTGCGGCGAGACCGACAGCGGGCCGGCCATCCTCCGGGAACTGCGCCGGCGTGGCATCGAGAGACTGGACCTGGTCGTCCTGACCCATCCGCACGCAGATCATACCGGCGGATTTCCGTATCTGGCGGAACGGATGCCCGTCGGGCTGTTGATGGATTCTGGCTTTCCATCGGAGTCGGCTCTTCAGGCTAAAGTGATGCAAACGGCGCGGAGGCAAGGCATCCCCCGCAGGCGTGCCGTGGCCGGACAGACCATCCGGGTGGGAGACAGTCTCTCCCTCTCGGTGCTGTGGCCGGAGCGCCGTCACCTGACCGGCACGGAGTCGGATGCGAACAACAACTCGGTGGTGCTGATGGTCCGGCACGGCGCGGTGCACATCCTGCTGACCGGCGACCTGCAGCAGGAAGGGGAATTCGCCCTGCTGCGGCGCTCACCGGATCTACGGGCAGAGGTGTTGAAGGTGGGCCATCAGGGATCCGCCGACGCTGCCGGCACGCCTTTCCTGTCGAAGGTGCGGCCGCGTTGGGCGGTCATCGTGGCCGGGAGGGGCAACAGTTACGGGCATCCCTCGGCCCGCACGGTGGAGCGGTTGCGCTCCGCAGGCGCCACGGTGCTCTGCACTGGCCTGGAGGGGGAGATCGAGTTCGAGTCCGACGGCCGGACCATCCGGCCGTTCAGTGAGCGCCTGGCGGTTCCCGCCGCCAGCCGCTGAGGTGGATGCACGGCGGGAAAGGAAGGGATAAGGAGATAACACGCCCGATGGATGGCGATTTCAGACCCGGCGGCCCCGGGATGACGGCTCCGGAAGCATCCGGCTCTGTCACCAGCATTCCTCGACCCCACTCGCTGGCCATACTCTCCTGTGGAGTAGGCGCGGATCAGGTTCTGGGAGCAGTGCTCGCCAGTGTGCGAAACGGTTCTTCAACGGCGATCGCAGCATTCCCCGATGTGCGCCGGGGTTTCTCGCGGCTCCTTTGCGACCGGCTTTCGGTAGAGTGCGGCCTTTCCATCTCGGAGCTGACCGGAGCGCAGGCACACACCA